>NZ_JBASXK010000168.1:0-28507 GCF_049276915.1 Aestuariivita sp.
GAATATGCGCGGTTGCCCACAAAGCTGATGCGTTCGACCTCGACAGTGCCGCTTTCGCCAATCTCGAAGATCAGGTCAACGCGGTTTTCCGAACGCCGGATGATGCGCGGGGTCACAGTGGCCGAGATCCGACCCTGCTGGGCATAGGCCTCGGCGATGATGTTGGCATCGCGCTCTGCCACCGTTGGGTTGAACACGCGCCGGGGTGCGCTTTCGATGAACCCGGCCAGGGCCTCGTCATCGATCCGCTGGTTGCCTTCGAAATTGACGCGGTTGATCGTCGGAAACTCGGTGACCTTGATCACAAGGGTCGATCCGCGCGGTTCAAGCTCGACCGTTTCGAACAATCCGCTGTCCACAATACGCTGATAGGCGTCGTTCAACTCGCCGCCGGTTACCGATTGACCGGCACCGATTCCCGTGAATGTCGCGATTGTGGCGGTATCAATCCGCTGATTTCCCTCGACCACGACCGAATTGAAACGGAAATTCTGCGCCTGTGCAGATGTCGGTGAAACGGCGAAAACCGTTGCAATCGCTAGGAAAAATGAGGCCGCCCATCCCCACAAGATGTGGAGCCTGACTGGCTCTGAACCGCAGCATGTACGCTTTTTTGTGCTCAAGCCCATCTTCAACCTATCCATTTTACTTGGCGGAGAGTTGAAGCGTGGATAACCAGATCGGGCAGCCTTGTCAAAAACAAGAACGCCCTTGAGGGCTTTAGGCGGCGTCTGCATTTAGGGGATTCCCAAATCACCTTCCGTTTGATTCAAGATCAAAAACGGGAGGTGAGCTTGAGCAGACGAACTTTGACAGACAGGCAGTGGGCGATCATCGAGCCCTTGGTTCCGGGCAAGAAAGGTGATCGAGGGCGGACGGGTGCCGACAACCGACTGTTTCTTGACGCGATCCTTTGGCTGGCGCGGGGCGCCTCGCCCTGGCGCGACTTGCCGCCCGAGCTGGGTAACTGGCGCACAGTGCATTCCCGATTCCGGCGCTGGACGATTGCCGGTGTTTGGGAGAGTCTTTTCAAAGCGTTAAGCACAGACCCGGACTTCGAATATGTCCTTGTCGATGCGACCATCTGCAAGACCCACGCGGATGCCACCTCTCAAAAAGGGGGCTTGAAGCTGCCGGTATTGGCCGCTCCAAAGGCGGCCTGACGACCAAGATTCATGCGGCAGTCGATGCGCTCGGGCTGCCGATCCGCACCGTTATCACTCCCGGCCAATGGGGCGACAGCCCACAAGCACGCGGCTTGATCGAAGGCCTCACAGCCGCGCAACACGTCATCATGGACGCGGCCTATGACGCCGATCATCTGCGCGCTTTCATCGCCGATGATCTGAACGCAACCGCACACATCAAGCGAAACCCCACCCGAAAGGAAGATCGGCCAATCGATTGGCTGCTCTACAAGGAGCGGCATTTGGTTGAGTGTTTCTTCAACCGTATCAAGCGCTTCCGACGCATTGCCTTGCGCTGCGAGAAAACTGTCAGCTCATTCAAAGCCTTCGTAGACATCGCCTGCGTCATGGCATGGATCAGTTAAATGCAGACGCCGCCTAGACCACAGACTGTTGAGAACAGGTCACCAGGTCACAAGACCAAGGCTTCCCACATAAAGACCGGCCAGCAGCGACAGCGAAATCGTGATCACATACAAAATGCGGTCCCAGTTCAATTCGAACATCAGGCTCAGACCGTTCAAGGATTTCGTCAGCGTCGACATTTTCGCATACCCGGATAGCTTCTTCCTACCCGGACCTTCTAGCAAGGCAATGTGGCAGGAATTTGGCAGGGCGTGTCGGGTTTGGCGTCAGGGGCAGAAGATATCGTTGCCGATGGCAAACACCATCAGGGACAGGATCAACGCGATGCCCGTGGCCATCATCACCTGCAAGGCCCGGTCGCTTGGAGGTTTGCCGGATACGGCTTCATAGGCGTAAAACACCAGATGCCCGCCATCCAGCGCCGGGATCGGGAACAGGTTCAGCATCCCCACAGCCACCGACAGAACGGCGATGAACCAGATGAAACTGTCCGCCCCCTGGCTGGCCATGGAGCCCGAAGTTTCCGCAATCCCGATGACACCGCTCATGTTGCAGGTGCTGATCGCGCCGGTGATCATGTGATAGAGGCCCGAGAACGAGTTCTCGATCACGACCCAGGTCTGCACAACGCCGCCCATGATCGCATCCCCGATGCCCATCGCCTCGGTTGCGGGTGAAAACGCCATCCCGCCCACGATGCCGATGCGCCATTGGGTCTGAAACCCGCCTTCGTCCAGTGGTTCATCCACCCGCTTCGGGGCCAGAGCGAATTGCAGCATGGTCCCGTCGCGCCAGATATCCAGAAGCAGAACCCGCCCGCCCGAGCCTTCAACGGCGTCTCGGAGCTGATCAAAGGCAAAGATCGGTGCGCCGTCGATCGCGGTGATCACATCGCCCGGCTTGATGTCGATATCATCCGCCGCACTGCGCGGTGCGACCTGCTGCACATGGGGCGGGAACAGGAACGGACCGGTCAGCGTGCTTTCGCCACCTGCGCGCTCGACCGTATAGCTGAGCGTGGGGGTCGTGGGCAGCGCATCGGTAAAGGTGCTCCAGTCTTCGCCATCGCCGACGCGCGGCGCGGGCATGCCGGCAATGGCGACGATCTCATCGCCCGCCATCAACTCATAGGCACCATCGGGCAGTGCCGCGATTTCGCCGACCGTCAGCGGGTCGCGCGGCTGGCCCTGAAACACCATCATCCCGGCAAAGACGATGATCGACATGATGAAGTTGAACGCAGGCCCGGCCGCCACGGTCAGCGTGCGCGCCCAGAGCGGCGCTCCGTGCATGGTGCGCCGCAGCGCCACGGGATCGGCGGCGACCTCTTCCATCGCCTCGCTGTCCTTGCCCGATGCCGCATTGGCATCGCCTGCGAATTTCACGAAGCCACCAAAAGGAAGGGCTGCCATCTGCCAGCGCGTGCCGCGTTTATCAATGCGTGAAAACAGGATCGGTCCGAACCCCAGCGAGAACACATCCGCATGAATGCCAGTCCAGCGCCCGACGATGTAATGGCCGTATTCATGCACCGCCACGATCACCGAAAGGGCGACGATGAACGCCAGAATGGTCAGCGCAAAGCCGCCAAATTGAGGAATCAGTCCGACAATATCCAAAAAACTATCCTGCTCGTTCTTCCATGACCTGATCGGCCCGCTCTCTGGCCAGATGGTCTGTTTGCATGACGTTATCAAGGGTCATTGCGGCATCAATGCGCCCCGGATCGGCCTCGAACCGGGTCAACACCTCTTCCACGACTTCCGCCATGTCCAGAAATCCGATGCGCCCGGCGATGAACGCATCCAGCGCGCGTTCCTTGGCCGCGTTGAAGACGGCCCCCGACAATCCGCCCCGCTCCATCACGTTGCGCGCAAGGCGCAGGGCGGGATAGCGGCGCAGATCGGGCTCCACGAAGGTCAGTTGCGCGATCTGCGCCAGATTCAGCCGCGCCACCGGAAGATCGCGCCGTTCGGGATAATGCAGCGCATAGCCGATCGCGTGGCGCATATCCGGCGGGCCCACATGGGCCATCAGCGCGCCATCGACAAAGCCGACGATCGCGTGGATCAGGCTTTCGGGATGCACGATGGTTTCGATCTGATTGGCGCGAACCCCAAAATATTCCTTGGTTTCAATTAGTTCCAAGGCTTTATTGAACATGGATGCTGAATCGATCGTGATCCGCTGGCCCATATCCCAATTGGGATGGCTTGAGGCCTCAGCCAATGTCGCATGTTTCAGCGCCTCCAGAGGCCAGTCCCGGAACGCGCCCCCGCTGGCGGTGATGATGATGCGTTCGACCGCCGACATGTCTTCGCCCACAAGACCCTGGAACACCGCCGAATGTTCGCTGTCCACCGGCAGCAATCGCGTGTTGTTCTCGCGCGCGGTGCGCAGGATCAGCTCGCCCGCGCAGACCAGCGATTCCTTGTTGGCCAGCGCCAGAACCGCGCCCTGTTCCAATGCTCTCAAACCAGGCCGCAGCCCGGCGCTGCCGACAATCGCAGACATCACCCAGTCGGCCGGGCGTGAGGCCGCCTCATCGAGCGCCACCTGCCCCGCTGTCGCCTCGACGCCCGAGCCCGCAAGGGCCGCGCGCAGGTCCTCAAGGCGAGTCTCATCTGCGGTGACCGCCACATCCGCCTTCAGGCGCCGGGCATCCTTGGCAAGCTGGGCGATATTGCCCGACCCGCTCAGCGCGACAACGTCATAGTCCTGTGGCGCGCGCGCGATCAGGTCTATGGTGTTCTGACCGATCGAGCCCGTGGCACCGAAGATGGACACGCGCCGCACCATCAGCCCAGCCCCGGCGGAAAGCCGACGACCTGTGCTGCAAGCAACAGGAACACCGACGCCCCCAGCATCCCGTCAAAGCGATCCAGCAAGCCGCCATGGCCGGGGATCAGACTGCTGGAATCCTTGACATCCATCTTGCGCTTGATCGCGCTCTCGGCGATGTCGCCCATTTGCGAGGCCAGCGCCACCGCCGCCGACAGCGCCACCAGAGCAACCGAGGTTCCGGTGCCGAGCGCGAATACAAGGCCCACGAGGGCGGCCGCCAGCCAGCCGGCAACAGTGCCCGACCAAGTCTTCTTGGGGCTGACGCGCGGCCAGAAACGGGGCCCGCCCAGCATCCGGCCTGCGAAATATCCCGCAACATCCGTGGCCACCACCACCAGCGCAAGCCAAAGCATCCAGATAAAGCCGAAATCATCGCGCACCGACATCATGCCAAAGCCCGCCAGCAGCACGAGGGCGACAAAGACCAGATAGATAAGACGGTGCGACCGGATCTGGCTCAGCCCCACCAGCGCAGGCACCAGCAGGATCGGCAAGGCAATCGGTGCGGGCAGATAAATCGCGATCATCGAGGCCACAGCGGCCAGCACGCCCAGTTGCAGCGCCAGGCGCGGCGCATCTGCCGCAAGCATCCGCACCAATTCCCACACCATCGCACCGCACAGGATGGCGACAAAGGCGTGAAACACATCGCCGCCCGCCGCCACGGCACCCAGACCGACCACCAGCATGACCGCGCCCGAGCCCATGCGCACGGCCAGATCATGCCATTGCGCGCTGTCGCTCACGTGGTAACCGCCCCAAAGCGGCGATCCCGCGCGCCATAGGACCGGCACAGACGTTCCAGTTCAGCGGCGGTAAAGTCAGGCCAGAGCGTATCGATGAATTCATATTCCGAATAGGCCGACTGCCAGAGCAGGAAATTCGAGATCCGCGCCTCGCCGCTGGTGCGGATCACCAGATCGGGATCGGGCAAGACCCGGGTATCCAGATAGCGTGGCAGGGTTTCCTCGTCGACATGCTCGGGCAGCAGCACACCATCCGCCACATCCTGGGCCAGACGGCGCGTGGCGCGTGCCACCTCGTCGCGCGCGCCGTAGTTCAGCGCGATGGTCAGATGGACCCGGTCATTGTTGCGCGTCACCTCTTCCATTTCGTCCATCAGCTTAACCAGCTTCTGATCCAGCCTGACCCGGTCCCCGATGAAGCGCACGCGCACCTGTTCGGCATCCAGTTCGCGCAGTTCCTTGGCTATATAGCGGCGAAACAGGCTCATCAGGCCTGCGACTTCGACCTGTGTGCGCTTCCAATTCTCGGTCGAAAACGCAAAGATCGTCAGATACTTGATACCCAGACGCGGGCAGCACTCCACCACCTCGCGCACCCGCTGCGCCCCGGCGTGATGGCCAAACAGGCGCGGGCGTCCGCGTGCTTTCGCCCAGCGTCCATTCCCATCCATGATGATCGCCACATGGCCCGGCCCGGCAAAACCGGGCACCGCAGTCTCTTGGGACGGGCTGAGATCATGGGCAGGTTCATTCGGCATCGGCCCGGTCAGACCTGCATGATTTCGGTTTGTTTGTTCTCAAGGGCCGCATCCACCGCGGCGATCATCTTGTCGGTCAGGGTCTGCACCTCGGATTCCCAGAATTTCTGGTCGTCCTCGCTGATGCCATCGGCTTTGGCCTTCTTGATCTGGTCCATCCCGTCGCGCCGCACATTGCGGATCGAGACCCGTGCGCCTTCGGCATATTGCCCGGCCACTTTGGTCAGCTCGCGGCGGCGTTCTTCGTTCAGCTCGGGAATCGGCAGCATGATGATGGTGCCATTTGTCTGAGGATTGATCCCCAAGCCGCTCTCGCGAATGGCTTTTTCGACTTTGCTGACCAGTCCCTTGTCCCAGACGTTCACCGTGACCATGCGCGGTTCGGGCACGTTCACCGTGCCCACCTGGTTGATCGGTGTCATCGCGCCATAGGCATCGACCATCACCGGTTCCAGCATGGAGGCGCTGCCGCGCCCGGTACGAAGAGACGCGAATTCCGTTCTCAGAGATGCGATTGCTCCGTCCATCCGGCGTTCCAGATCGTCGGTATCCAGCATGAAATCGTCTGACATGTGCCTGCTCTGTTTGTGTGTTTTAGAGGATATACCCGGTTTTTTGCCGGTTTGTATAGGTTAGCCGTGCACCTTGGTATAGGTGCCGCGCCCGGCAAGAATACCACGAAAGCCGCCCGGTTCATCAAGGCTGAACACGATGATGGGCAGATTGTTGTCACGCGCCAGGGCAATGGCGCTGGCATCCATCACGCCCAGGCGTTTGGCCAGGCAATCGTCATAGCTGACCTCGTCATAGCGTTTGGCATCATCGAACTTGTTGGGATCCTTGTCATAGACGCCATCGACCTTGGTGCCTTTGAAGATGGCTTCGCAGCTCATCTCATTGGCGCGCAGTGTCGCGGCCGTGTCGGTGGTGAAATAGGGATTGCCCGTGCCGGCGGCAAAGATGCAGACGCGGTGTTTCTCAAGATGGCGCACCGCGCGGCGGCGAATATAGGGCTCGGCCACCTCGTTCATGGTGATGGCCGAAATCACACGGGTATAGACCCCCTTGGCCTCGAGCGCGGATTGCATGGCCAGCGCGTTCATCACAGTGGCCAGCATGCCCATGTAATCGGCGGTGGTACGTTCCATCCCCTGCGCCGAGCCCTGCAGGCCGCGAAAGATGTTGCCGCCCCCGATCACCATGCAGATCTGAACACCCAGATCATGGACCGATTTCACCTCATCGGCGATCCGCTCGACGGTGGGCGGGTGCAGACCAAACCCCTGGTCTCCCATCAAGGCCTCTCCCGAAATCTTGAGCATCACGCGTTTGTAGGTTGTGTCGGGAAGGTCTTCTGGGGTGTTGCTCATATTGCGCTCCGCTCTGGCACCGGATTAACTCTGTCGCAAACTGTCCTAAATCGCGCCGGGTTTCAATGCGTCCCGACCGCGATAGATGCCACAAGCGCATGTTAAGTGAGACCCGATGTCCCTGCCCCCGATTCCTTCTGATTTGCCGGTGCTGATTGCCGGGCCGACCGCCTCGGGCAAATCCGCGCTGGCGATGCAGATCGCGCGCGATCATGGCGGGGTGATCGTGAATGCGGATGCGTCGCAGGTCTATAAATGCTGGCGCGTTGTGACCGCCCGCCCCAGCGAGGCCGAGGAAGCCGAGTTGCCCCATCGCCTGTTTGGCCATGTGGCCTGGGATGCGCCCTATTCCGCGGGGCACTGGCTGCGCGAGGTGGCACAGGAGCTTGAGGGCGGTGCGCGCCCCATCATCGTGGGCGGCACGGGGCTTTATTTCCTGGCCCTGACCGAGGGCATGGCAGAGATCCCCGAAACGCCCGAGGATCTGCGCCAGCGGGCAGATGCGCTGTCACTGTCCCAGATGCTGTCTGACCTTGACCGAGCCACACATGCCCGCATCGACACGGCCAACCGCGCGCGGGTGCAGCGCGCCTGGGAAGTGCTGCGCAACACCGGACGCGGACTGGCCGAGTGGCAGGCGGATACGCCGGCCCCGCTTCTGGCGCTGAAAGACTGCGCGCCGATTGTTCTGGATGTGCACAAGGATTGGCTGGAGACCCGGATTTTCCAGCGTTTTGATGCCATGATCAAGGGCGGGGCGCTGGACGAAGTCGCGGCCATGCGCGCGCGCTATGATCCGGCCAAACCCTCTTGCCGCGCGATCGGCGTTCCCGAACTGATGGCCCATGTGCGCGGAGACATCACGCTCGAGGAGGCCCGCATCAGCGCCAGCATCGCAACACGCCAGTTTGCCAAGCGCCAGCGCACATGGTTTCGCAAGCGCATGCGCGATTGGATTTCGGTCGCACCGCCCGCGCTGTGAGCAAATGCGCGACAATGTCGCATTTGATCAAGGGGTATGTCGCGATTGTTACAAAAAATCACAAAAGCAAGCGTTGACCTGTGACGACCTTTTGTGCCGAATAGGCGCAAGGGGATGTCAAATATAATAAATCCCCGGCTTCAACAGGGTGCGTCTCGCGGGTTGCGGGGCTCGGTTCATGTGTGAACCGGATGCACCGCCACACCAAGGGAGAGACGATGTCTGTAGAAACGATCAATGGTAAACCGGTTCACTGGGCCGCGAAAATGCATGCGGCAGAATATGCAGAAGGCAAACTCAGCCGACGCGAATTCCTGACCCGCGCCACGGCGCTGGGTGTCACGGCGACAGCCGCTTATGGAATGATCGGGGCCACCGCGCCCGTGCAGGCTGGCGGACATGCCCAACAGGGCGGCACCTTGCGCGTTCAGATGAGCGTGCGCGCACTCAAGGACCCGGTCACCTATGACTGGTCCGAACATGGCAACCAGGGCCGTGGAACCTGGGAGTATCTGGTCGAGTATCAATCCGACGGCACGTTCCGCGGCATGCTGCTGGAAAGCTGGGAAATCAACGAAGATGCGACGCAATACACCCTGAACATCCGCCCCGGCGTGAAGTGGCAGAACGGCGATGATTTCACCGCCGATGACGTGGCGCGCAACATCACCAAATGGTGCGATAAATCCATCGAAGGCAATTCGATGGCCGGACGTTTCGCCGCGCTGGTTGATCCTGAAACGGACAAGGCGCTGGACGGTTCCATTGAAGTGGTCGACGCGACAACCGTGCGCCTGAACCTGCCGCAGCCGGATATCTCACTGATTGCCGGCATGTCGGATTACCCGTCCTGCATCACCCACTCCAGCTTCCAGGAACAGGATTACACCAAGAACATCGGCACCGGACCTTTCATCATCGAGGAACTGGAAGTCGGCGTGAAATGTACCCTCGTTCGCGCACCCGACCACACCTGGTGGGGCACCGAGGTCCTGGGCGGCCCCTTCCTTGATCGCATCGAATACATCGACTTTGGCACCGATCCCACGGCGTGGGTGTCGGCTCTGGAATCCGATGAAGTCGATATGCTGCACGAATCCGTGGGTGAATTCATCGACGTGATGGATGCGCTGGGCTTTGTGAAATCCGAAGCCGTGACCATGAGCACGCTGGTGATCCGGCCCAACCAGCTGGCCGAAGTCGACGGCAAGAAGCCCTATGCGGACGTGCGCGTGCGCCGCGCATTGCAGATGGCGGTGGACAATGCGGTCTGTCTGGAAATCGGCTTTGGCGGTCGCGGTCAGGTGGCCGAGAACCATCACGTCGGCCCCAAGCATCCCGAATATGCCGCACTGCCGCCCCAGGAGGTCAACCCCGAGAAGGCCCGTGCCTTGATGGAAGAAGCCGGGATGCTGGATTTCGAGCATGAAATCATCTCGATTGACGATGACTGGCGCAAGAATACCACCGATGCGGTGGCCGCTCAGCTGCGGGATGCGGGCTTCAATGTGAAACGGACAGTTCTGCCGGGCTCGACCTTCTGGAACGACTGGACGAAATATCCTTACAGCTCGACCAACTGGAACCACCGTCCGCTGGCCGTACAGATCCACGCGCTGGCCTATCGTTCAGGCGAGGCCTGGAACGAGTTCGGCTGGGAGAATGCAGAGTTCGACGCGTTGTTGTCCCAGGCCCTGGCCCTTGCGGACGCCGACCAGCGCCGCGAAGTCATGGCCAAGATGGAGAAGCTGATCCAGGACGAGGGTGTCACCATCCAGCCCTATTGGCGCTCGCTCTTCCGTCACATGAAGGACACGCTCACGGGGACTGACATGCACATCGCCTTCGAGCACCATCACTACAAATGGGCCTTCAAGGCCACATAAGACAAAAGCAAGGGCCGCGCATATCGCGCGGCCCTTGGCGATGTATCTGCTCGCCACAGATCGCAGGCTGCCGCGTTTGAGCGCCTTGAAACCTGACCGACAGGGGAACCAATGGGACTGTTTATCCTACGAAGAACAGGCATGATGATTCTGACCGCGTTATGCCTGACGTTCGTCGTATTCTTCATGACAAACCTTTATCCGAACCTCGAAAAACTCGCCAAGACACAGGGCAACTTTCGCATGTCGGATGAAGCCGTTGCCAGCTATCTGGAAAACAATGGGTATCTGCAGCCGGTCTTTCTCAAATATGCCCAGTGGCTGGGGGCCGCACCCGGCTGGACGCGCGAAGTCAACGACGGCTATCGCGGTCGCTGCGTGCGCGGCACCGTCAGCCAGGAAGAGCTGGCGGCCGCCCCCACATTCTGCGGTATCCTGCAAGGCGACTGGGGCTATTCCACGGTGTTCAAGGATGATGTCGGCTCCCTTGTCGCCACGCGGCTGGGTCTGACCGGCAAGCTGATGTTCTTCGTGCTGATCCTGATGGTGCCCATGGCGCTGCTGGTGGGCGTTCTGGCTGGCATGAAGGAGGGCTCGGTGACAGACCGCTCTCTCTCGACCTTCTCGATCGCCACGACGGCGACACCGGAATATGTTTCGGGTGTGATCTTCATTGCGGTCTTTGCCTCGTCTGCGGTGGGGCTGAGATGGTTCAAGGGCACCGCGACAGCGGCGATGGAAAACGCGACATTCGACAACTTCTTTCTGCCGGTGCTGACGATTGCGCTTTATGGCATGGGATATATCGCGCGCATGACACGCGCCTCGATGACCGAGGTGATGACCGCACAATACATCCGGACAGCGCGGCTCAAAGGCGTGTCCTTCCCCAATATCGTGATGAAACACGCCCTGCGCAACGCGCTGATTGCGCCCTTTACCGTGATCATGCTGCAGTTCCCCTGGCTGCTGAACGGGGTCGTCATCGTCGAGACGCTTTTCAACTACAAAGGCTTCGGATGGCTGCTTGTCCAGGCTGCCGGCAATAATGACATCGAGCTGCTTCTGGCGGTCTCGGTTGTTTCCGTGATCGTCGTTCTGGTGACACAGCTGATATCGGATATCGGCTATGTTTTCCTGAACCCGCGTATCAGAATTTCCTGAGGGGGCCTGAACCATGGAACCATTAACCTGGGCCGAAATCATCGCCCGCATGTTCTGGCAGTTCACCCCCGTGTGGATCGCGCTTGTCGTGCTGTTCGCAGTCTCGGCCGCGTTCAAGAGGCGTCTGGGGCTTTATGGCAAGCTTTATGACAGCCCCATCGGCCTGATCGGCTTTGCCCTCGTGATGTTCTGGGTCTTTACCGGCATCTTCGGCGCGATGGACCTGATCATCACCCATGACCCGCTTACGCAGGTTTCGGGCATGAAGAACAAGGTGCCCGGCACGCCACTGGCGGGGGCCGAGGCGGGCGATTATCCCTATTACCTGCTGGGGGGCGACAACCTGGCGCGTGACGTGTTCAGCCGCATGGTGGACGGCGCCTGGGTGGTGGTGCAGATCGCGCCCCTGGCCACGCTGTTTGCCTTCATGGTCGGTATCACGCTGGGCCTGCCTGCGGGCTATTACGGCGGCAAGCTGGATACGCTGCTGTCGTTCCTGGCGAACCTCATCCTCGCCTTCCCGGTGATCCTGCTGTTTTATCTGCTGGTCACGCCCGAGATCGTGCAGACCGGTGTGCCAAACTATATGGCGACCGTCCTGTTCGTCTTCCCGCTGGTCTTTGTCGGGGTGCTGCTGAATTCGCGCTATTACACCCAGCCAAGTTTCCGCACACCGCTGCTAATCGGGGTTCTGGGGCTGATGGCATGGATCTATCTGTCGCTGATCTCGGAGGTGGGTTCCAAGGTCTATGTGCTGCCGGGGATACTGGATCTGTTTGACATTCCGGGCGGGATCCTCGTGGTCTTTGTGTCGGTAGTCTTCGTGAACTCGCCCACGGTGTTCCGGATCGTTCGGGGACTGGCGATGGATATCAAGACCCGAGACTATGTCGCCGCGGCGCAAACCCGCGGTGAGGGTCCGTGGTACATCATGCTCTGGGAGATCCTGCCCAATGCCCGCGGCCCACTGATCGTCGATTTCTGTCTGCGCATCGGCTATACTACGATCCTTCTGGGCACACTGGGCTTCTTTGGCCTGGGGCTTCCGCCGGAAAGCCCGGATTGGGGCTCGACCATCAATGAGGGGCGCAAGCTTCTGTCGATCTATCTGCACCCTGCTCTGCCGCCTGCATTTGCGCTGTTGTCGATGGTGCTGGGGCTGAACCTGCTGGCCGATGGTTTGCGCGAAGAAAGCCTGAAGGACTGATGTAAGGGACGGGACCGGGGGCCAGCCCCCGGACCCCCGGGAATATTTTCGGCAAGATGAAGGTGCAGCGCATCGCATTTGCCTGACAGGGAGACGATCATGTCGAAACTGCAAGACTATGAAGGCCCGATCCTGGAAATCGACAAACTGTCGATCTCCTTCTTTACCCGACTGCGGGAAATCCCGGCGGTGATGGATTTTTCGGTTTCGGTGCAACCCGGAGAGGCGGTTGGCCTTGTGGGGGAATCAGGTTGCGGAAAATCCACGGTGGCGCTGGGGGTGATGCAGGATCTGGGCAAGAACGGCCGTGTCGTGGGAGGCACGATCAAGTTCAAGGGGCGCGATCTGGCCCAGATGAGCGCGGAAGAGCTGCGCGACATTCGCGGCAATGAAATCGCGATGATCTATCAGGAACCCATGGCCTCGCTCAATCCCGCGATGCGGATCGGACGGCAGTTGATGGAAGTGCCGATGATCCATGAGGGCGTATCCGAGGACGAGGCCCATCAGCGCGCGCTGGAAGTCGTGCGCGATGTGAAACTGCCTGACCCGGAGCGGATCCTGAAATCCTTTCCCCATCAGCTGTCGGGGGGGCAACAGCAGCGGATCGTGATCGCCATGGCGCTGATGTCCAAGCCTGCGTTGCTGATCCTGGATGAACCCACCACCGCGCTGGATGTGACGGTCGAGGCGGCCGTGGTGGAACTGGTCAAGGATCTGGGGAAGAAATACGGCACCTCGATGCTGTTCATCAGCCACAACCTGGGTCTGGTTCTGGAAACCTGTGACCGGATCTGCGTGATGTATTCCGGCGAGGCGGTCGAGCGCGGCTCGATCAAGGATGTGTTTGACGAGATGCAGCACCCCTATACGCAGGCGCTGTTCCGCTCGATCCCCTTGCCGGGGGCTGACAAGAACTCGCGTCCGCTGATCGCCATTCCGGGCAATTTCCCCCTGCCCCATGAGCGCCCCCAGGGCTGCAACTTTGGACCGCGCTGTGATTATTTCGAAGCCAGACGCTGTGATCAGGGGGATATCGTGATGTCTTCGGTGCCAGGCAATGACCGGCATGCGACGCGCTGCGTGAAGTTTCAGGAGATCGACTGGAACGCCCCGATCACCCTGGCCGAGACCAAGGTCAAGGGCGAGATCGGCGATGTGGTGCTGAAGATGGAGAACCTCAAGAAATATTACGAGGTGGCAGCCAATGCGCTGTTCGGCGGCGGTGACAAGAAAGTGGTCAAGGCCAATGAGACGCTGACCTTCGAGGCGCGCGAATCCGAGACGCTGGCCATCGTGGGCGAATCCGGTTGCGGCAAATCCACCTTTGCCAAGGTGCTGATGGGGTTGGAAACCGCGACCGACGGGCAGATCCTGCTGAACAACCAGAGCATCGGAGATGTGCCCATCGAAGAGCGCACCACCCAGAATGTCGCCGACATCCAGATGGTGTTCCAGAACCCGTTCGATACGCTCAACCCGTCCATGACCGTGGGCCGTCAGATCATCCGCGCGCTGGAAATCTTTGGCATCGGCAAGAATGAAGCCGAGCGGCGTCAGCGGATGCTGGAGCTGCTGGATCTGGTGAAGCTGCCGCGCGCCTTTGCCGAACGCATGCCGCGACAATTGTCGGGCGGTCAGAAACAGAGGGTGGGCATTGCGCGCGCCTTTGCGGGGGATGCGCGGATCGTGGTGGCCGATGAGCCGGTTTCGGCGCTGGATGTGTCGGTGCAGGCAGCGGTGACGGATCTGCTGATGGAGATCCAGCGTGAACACAAGACAACCTTGTTGTTCATCAGCCATGATCTGTCGATCGTGCGCTATCTGTCGGATCGGGTCATGGTTATGTATCTTGGCCATGTGGTGGAACTGGGCACGACGGACCAGGTGTTTTCTCCGCCCTATCACCCCTATACCGAGGCGCTTTTGTCGGCGGTGCCAATCGCCGATACCTCCGTGGTGAAAAAGCATATCGTGCTGGAAGGGGATATTCCCTCGGCGATGAACCCGCCGCCGGGCTGTCCGTTCCAGACGCGGTGCGGCTGGAAATCACAGGTGCCCGGTGGGCTTTGCGAGAAAGAAGTGCCGCCCGTGCGAATCCTGGAGGGGGCGCATCAGATCAAGTGCCACCTGAGCGACGAGAAACTGGCCGAGATGGAGCCGGTGATCAAGATGGCGGCTGAATAGGCATCACGACGTCGACATGCGCGGGCGGGCCGGCCGCTCGGACTGTCTTTGAAAAGGTCATGTTCCCCGCGCCTTTCGGGCTCAAGAGCCGGTCACGCGGTCTGCACCATCTGCGCCACAGGTCCGGGCACCCGGAGCGCCTTGGCGCATGGGCTCAGCTGCCCAGGATGATGCGCACGTAGTCGCGCGTCTCTTTGAAGGGGGGTACGCCCTTGTGTTTGCGCACCGCTTCGGGGCCGGCGTTATAGGCGGCCAGCGCCAGACGCCAGGAGCCGAAGGTGCGATATTGTTCGGCCAGGTAGCGCGCCCCGCCATCGAGGTTTTGCGCCGGTACATCGGCGTCCACCCGCAGATAGCGCGCCGTGGCCGGCATCAGTTGCGCCAGACCCATTGCGCCCTTGTGCGAGCGGGCCGAGGAGTTCCAGCCCGATTCCTGTTGCACCAGTCGCAGGAACAGGTCTTCGGGGATGCCGTGGCGACGTGCAGCAGCGCGCGCCATATCAAGATAGGGGCCACGATACTTGCCGGTATAGGCCGGAATGCCGCCCTGCCCCGGTACATAGGAGGTTTGGGGCTGCAAACGCACAGAGGAGGCGTATTGCGTGGCCGCGCGGGTATCGAGGACCCGTTTTTGCGAATTGAACAGCTGTTTGCGGTTCTTGGTCGAAAACAGGTCTGCCGATGCCGTGACCGGCAAAAGAAGTCCCGCAGCCAAAAGAAGAAACAGCGGCTTATTCATCTCGCCAAAATGCCCCATACCCTTTTCCTGGCGAGACTATATCCAATTCGGGCGATTTTGCCAGTCTTCGTTGTTCAAATCCGTTAACCATGTTTCAACCGCTTGTGGGTGAGTGTAGGGTCTCAGGAACGGCCTGCCAGATTCGAGGGCGGGCCTGACGCATAGATAGACAAAACTGCGGGGGGCATCATGGCGGGCTCAGTCAACAAGGTCATCATCATCGGCAATCTCGGGCGTGATCCCGAAGTGCGCACGTTCCAGAACGGCGGAAAGGTGTGTAATCTGCGCATCGCGACCTCTGAAAACTGGAAAGACCGCAACACCGGTGAAAAGCGTGAGCGCACCGAATGGCACAGCGTTGCCATTTTCAACGAGAACCTTGCCCGTCTTGCCGAGCAATATCTGCGCAAGGGCTCGAAGGTCTATGTCGAGGGCAAGCTCGAGACGCGCAAATGGCAGGATCAGTCCGGTCAGGACCGCTATACCACCGAAGTGGTGCTGCGCCCCTATGCCGGAGAGCTGACCTTTCTTGACGGGCGCGACGGTGGCAGCGCAGGCCAGATCGGCGCCGATCAGGGCGGATATGGCGACAGCTATGGCGGTGGCTATGACAGCGGTCCGTCGGACAACATGGGCGGCGGTGGCAGAAGCCCCGCACCCTCGCGCGATCTGGATGACGAAATCCCGTTCTGATCCGCCAAAGCCTGCCCATGACGGTTTGATCGCAGGCGGGGATGTCCCGCTGCGATCGAGCGCCATCTGGCGCGTGCCTGTTGATAGGCGTCTTCGGGAAAGAAAGGCGGGCCCGCCCCAATGGCGGAGATCGGACCGGGCGTAAACCGGTACGTTCAGGCTTTGGTGTGAGCAAAGCCGCTTGGCCGTTTTGAACGTGAGGACAAAGGGTTTTGAGGCCTGTTCCTGCGTCTCTCTCCTGGGCACATGGAGTGCGGGG
This sequence comes from Aestuariivita sp., assembly GCF_049276915.1. NCBI lineage: Bacteria > Pseudomonadati > Pseudomonadota > Alphaproteobacteria > Rhodobacterales > Paracoccaceae > Aestuariivita > Aestuariivita sp. The sequence goes on from NZ_JBASXK010000168.1 coordinate 16,389, forward strand.
TGTCAGACCGCCGCCCATGCGGGATATCCGTCGCCGGTTTTGACAGCGGATGGTTAAGACTGTCACAAACGGGCGTACGCTCGGGGTCTGCGCACCGGCGCGCGGTGTGATCGGGCGAGGTCTTGGGTATTTTCTACCAGAAAGAGACCTAGCGGGTCAGCGCATCCCTTAGCACGGCCTCTACGGCGTCGGTGGGCACGTCGGTGGCGACGAAGGCATCGCCGATGTCACGCGCTAGGATAAAGCGCAGTTTTCCGTCCACCACCTTCTTGTCCTGCCCCATCAGCGCGATCAGGGTGCTGGCATCGGGCAGATCCCCTTCGATATCGCCCAGATCGGTCTTCATGCCCATGGATTTGAGATGGGCGCGCACGCGGCTGGGTGCCTCCTGGCTGCACAGGCCGAGACGGGCCGAGAGTTCGAAGGCCAGGGCGCAGCCGATGGCCACGCCTTCACCATGCAGCAGCCGCGCGCCATATCCCGTCGCCGCTTCGAGCGCGTGACAGAAGGTATGACCAAGGTTGAGCAGCGCGCGCTCGCCCTCTTCGGTTTCGTCGCGCTCGACGATGCGGGCTTTCATCTCGACCGATCTGGTGACGGCGCGCACACGGGCCTCCATGTCGCCCGCGGCCAGGGCCGGGCCGTTGGTTTCGAGCCATTCGAAGAACCCGGCATCCCCCAACAGGCCGTATTTGACGACTTCGCCATATCCCGCAAGGAAATCGCGTGCGCTGAGCGTGCCCAGAACATCCGTATCCGCCAGCACCAGCGATGGCTGGTGAAAGGCCCCGATCAGGTTCTTGCCCTGGGGCGCGTTGATGCCGGTCTTGCCGCCCACGGAACTGTCGACCTGCGCCAGAAGCGAGGTCGGGATCTGCACAAAGCGCACGCCGCGGCGCAATACGGCCGCCGCAAAGCCGCCCAGATCACCGATCACCCCGCCGCCGAAGGCAATGACGATGTCGCGCCGTTCGATCTTCTGATCCAGCAGCCAGCCGGTGGCGCGGGTGAATTCGCTCCAGCCCTTGGTGGATTCTCCGGGCGGCAGGGCGAGCGCCTCCATGGCGATATCGGCGCGAGCCAGGCCCGCGCGCAGCGCCTCGAGATGCAGGGCGCCGACCGTCTCATCGGTCAGAACCGCGACGCGCGGGCGTGCCAGAAGCGGCGCGATATGGGTGCCGCATTCAGCGATCAGCCCGGGGCCGATCCGGACGTCATAGGCGCGTTCGCCCAGATCCACATGCACGGTTTGGCGCATTTAGTCCTCTGTCAGAACATCGGGCCGGGTCGAAAGCGCAACAAGCACGCGATCCACCATGGCGTCTATTGAGGCTTCGCCGTCCGAGACCACCTTGAGATCGGCCAGCGCATAGATCGGCATGCGCTCGTGGTAAAGCTGGTTCAACGTGCCCTTTGGATCGCGCGAGCGCAACAAGGGGCGCGTGTCCTTATGTCTGACGCGGTTCCAGAGCACATCGGGCTCGGCCACTAGGCAGACGGACACGCCGCGCTGGGTGATCCGGGTGCGGTTGCGTTCGGCCAGAAAGGCGCCGCCCCCGGTGGACAGGATACCGGGTTCCTCATCCAGCAGGCGCGCGATCACGCGCGATTCCTTGTCGCGAAAGAACTGTTCCCCGTCGCGGGCGAAAATCTCGGGGATGGTGCGGTTGGCGGCGGCCTCGATCTCGGCGTCGCTATCCACGAAGGGCACGTCCAGCCGTGCCGCAAGGGCCCGGCCGACAGCAGTCTTGCCCGCCCCCATCATGCCAACCATCACGACGGTTTTTTTCAGCCGTGACCCCTTTGGTTTTGCGGTTGCGCTTCCCATATTCTGCTTAATTCCGCTCATGTCCCACTGAATGACGTGATCTTGATAAAAAGGCCATATATAAACGACGCAAAAATGGTCGAGGCAGGTTAAGAGGGCAGTATGGTAAAACTATTCAAGTTTCTGTTTTTTCTGATAATTTTTGGTGCCATAGGTCTTGTGGGTTATACCTATATCGGGCCGTTTTTTGGCGCTGATTTCTCGACTCCACAAACCGAAGTCCGCGTGCCCCTCACCCTGGATGGGAGCTGAGGGCGATGCGCGCAGCCTTTGGGCTTGGTCTGATGATGGTCGTGACGCTTGCGCCGCCGCTGAGCGCGCAAGCCCCCCTGTCCATCATCGACTGGCTTGAGACAGACGAGATCGCCCCCCTCGGCACCGAGCCCCCCGTCAGCCTGACCGGGTTGCAACCCCGGATCGAGACGCAACCCCTTGAGGCCCCGCGCAAGCCGGTCGGCCTTGTGCCCGCGTCGGTGACCGGGCTGCCGGTGGATGTCTGGATGAACAGCCGGCCCGATGATCTGGTGCGCCTGATCGTGGATGCCCCCGTGGCCGGACATCCGGCGTTGCAGTCCCTGCTCTATTCCCTGCTGCTGAGCGAGGCGATTCCGCCGGGCAATCCGCGCGGAGCCGGAGCCTTGATGCTGGCGCGGATCGACGCGCTTTTGACCCTTGGGGCGATCGATCCGGCCAAGGCGCTGATCGAACAGGCCGGCCCGACAAGCAGCCCCGAGATATTCGCGCGCTGGAGCGACACGGCGTTTCTGACCGGGAGCGAGGATGAGATTTGCGCAGTTCTGGCGCAGATGCCCCATCTGAGCCCCGACCGCGAGACCCTGATCTTCTGTACCGCGCGTCTGGGTGATCCGGACGGGGCGAGCCTGCTGTTTGAAACAAGCCTCGCGCTGGATGATCTGGATCCCCGCGTCGCCCCGGTTCTGGATCGGTTCCTGCATCCGGAACTCTTTGAAGATGCCGCACCGCTGCCGCAGGCCCGCGCGCCCTCGGCCTTGTCGTTCCGGCTGTTTGAAGCGATTGGCGAGCGTCTGCCCACGGCCTCCCTGCCCCGGCGCTTTGCCACCGCGGATCTGCGGGATGTGGCCGGATGGAAGGCGCAATTGGAAGCCGCCGAACGCTTGGCGCGCACCGGGGCGATAGCGTCCAACACCTTGCTGGGGCTTTACACCGAACGGCTGCCGGCGGCTTCGGGTGGGGTCTGGGATCGGGTGGCGGCGGTGCAGCGCTTTGAGACCGCGCTGAAGACGCGCAGTGCTGATGCGCTGAGCAAGACCCTGCCCGATGCATGGAGCGCGATGCGCGATGCCGGTCTGTCGGTGCCCTTTGCCGATCTGTTTGCGGCGGCCCTGGCGCAGGTGGCTTTGCCGCAAGGCCTGTCGCGGCGCCATGCGTTGGAAATGGTGCTGCTCTCGTCGGACTATGAGACCCTGTCGCGTGGCTTTGAGGCGCAGAACCCGCAGGAGGCCTTCTGGATCGCTTTGGCGCAAGGGTCCCCGCAGACAGTCCTGGCCCCCTCTGCCCTGAGCGAGACGATCGCAGCGGGATTTGCGGCACCCGCTGACTTGCCCGGAAATCTGAGCGCGGACCGGCTGGGAGAAACCGTACTTGAGGCGATCCATCTGTTTGATCGCGGGGCGGCGGGAAATCTGCGCGATCTGCAGGACGCCATCGCCGTTTTCCGCAGTCTGGGTCTGGAAGACGTGGCGCGGCGTGCATCGCTCCAACTGCTGATTGCGCGGGAAGGCTGAGGCATGCTGCAGGCTCAGCGCTGGATTTCGACCTTTCTGGATGCCCAGGCCGCCGAACTGGGCGCGAGCACCAATACGCAGCTGGCCTATGGGCGGGATCTCAAGGATTTTGCCGCATGGTTGCAGGAGCAAGGCGCCGATTTCGACAGCGCCAACCGCGATCAGGTCGAGGCCTATCTGATCCATTGCTCGGATCAGGGTCTGGCCAAATCGACCCGCGCGCGCCGCTTGTCCGCGATCAGGCAAATCTATCGCTTTGCCTTTGACGAAGGATGGCGCACAGATAACCCGGCCATTCAGATCCGCGGACCGGGGCGCGACAAGCGTCTGCCCAAGACGCTGGATGTGAAACAGGTGGATCGTCTGCTTGAGGCGGCGCGCAGCCAGGGGCGCACAGCCGGTGACCGGTTGCGCAATACCTGTCTGATGGAACTGCTTTATGCGACGGGCATGCGTGTGAGCGAGCTGGTCAGCCTGCCGGTTTCGGCTGCGCGCGGCGATCCGAGGATGTTGCTGATCATGGGCAAGGGCGGCAAAGAACGGATGGTACCCCTGTCGCCGCCTGCCCGTCTGGCCCTGGTCGATTGGCTGAAGGAACGCGACGCAACCGAAGAGCGTGGCGTTGCCAAGGGCATGCCTCGTTCGCGTTTCCTGTTTCCGTCGCGCGGGGCCAGCGGACATCTGACGCGCCACCGCTTCTATCTGCTGATCAAGGAACTTGCGGTTGCCGGTGGTGTCTTGCCAGACAGCGTGACGCCCCACACCCTGCGCCATGCCTTTGCGACGCATTTGCTGGCCAATGGTGCCGATCTGCGCTCGATCCAGACACTGCTGGGCCATGCGGATGTGGCCACCACCGAGATTTACACCCATGTTCTGGAAGAACGCCTGCAACAACTGGTGCTCGAGCATCACCCGCTGGCCACCGCGGCGGATCGCCGGAAAGGCTAGTGCGGCCGCCACAGTGGCTGCGAATTCGTCACCACTCCCCTTGATCGCGGCGCAGCTCATGCCCATAACCACCTTAACAGCTAACGGAAAAATTTGGGACTTATGGAACCTGCAACAGACGCGCTTGCGGACGCGGCGATGAGCGGCACTTTGGATGGCGCATTCTGGATCACATGTGGCGTGATCCTCCTTCTTCTGGTGCTGTCGGGGTTTTTCTCGGGCTCGGAAACCGCGCTGACGGCGGCCTCGCGCGGAAAACTGCGCAGTCAGGCTGACAAGGGCTCACGCGGGGCGGAACGCGCGCTGGTGATCACCGAGGACAATGAACGCCTGATCGGCTCGGTGCTGCTGGGCAACAACATGGTCAATATTCTGGCCGCCTCGCTGGCGACCTCGATTTTTACCCGTGCCTTTGGTGAAAGCGGTGTGGCGCTGGCCACGCTGGTCATGACGCTTCTGGTGCTGGTCTTTGCCGAAGTGCTGCCCAAGACCTATGCCATCACGAATGCCGAAAAAGCCGCCGCTTTGGTCTCGGCACCGATTGGCGTGGTGGTCACGCTGTTCGCCCCCGTCGTCTCGGCGGTGCGCTTGTTCGTGCGCGGTGTCTTGCGTCTGTTCGGGGTGCAGACCGATCCTGACAGCCATATCATGGCGGTGCGCGAGGAAATCGCCGGCGCGCTGACGCTGGGCCATTCCGAAGGTGTGGTGGAAAAGGAAGACCGCGACCGCATCCTGGGCGCGCTGGACCTGTCCGAACGGCTGGTGGAAGAGATCATGCTGCATCGCTCGGGCATCGAGATGATCAATGCCGATGATGCGCCCGAGGACATTCTGCAGCAATGTCTGCAAAGCAACCATACGCGCCTGCCGGTGTTCAAGGATGACCCCGAAAACATCATCGGGCTGATCCATGCCAAGGATCTGCTGCGCGCCATGTACAAGCTGATCGGCGGACCCGATGGCGAGGCAAGTGCGCTCAAGCATTTCAAGATCACCGATGTGGCAATGCCGCCCTACTTTATCCCCGAGACCACCAATCTGGATGACCAGATGCGCCAGTTCCTGCGCATGCGCACCCATTTTGCCCTTGTGGTGGATGAGTATGGATCACTGCAAGGTCTGATCACGCTCGAGGATATCCTCGAAGAAATCGTGGGCGAGATCACCGATGAATTCGACCCCGATGCCGATCACCCGGTCCTGAAGGGTGAGGACGGCAATTACGTGGTGGAAGGGGCGATGACGATCCGTGACCTCAACCGCTCGACCGACTGGTCCCTGCCCGATGAAGAGGCCAATACCGTGGCCGGTCTTGTGATCCATGAGGCGCAGATGATCCCGACCCGGGGCCAGGTGTTCTCGTTCCACAATTTCCGCTTTGAAGTACTGGAGCGTGACGGCAACCGCATCACCCGGCTCAAGATCAGACCGTTGTAGTGCCATGACAGCCGCAGCCCGGTGGTTTGATGCGGTGTTTCTGGATCTGGCGCGCCAGATGCGTTGGTCCTTCCTGCCGCCCTTGATGGTCTACTTCGCCTTCGGAGCGTCGGGCATCACGGCAATCGTGGGGACGTTTTTCGTCAAGGAATACCTGGACGTATCAGCCGCGTTCCTGGCCGGGCTGGCGTTCTGGGCCGGGTTGCCCTGGGCGCTGAAGATGCCCCTGGGCCATCTGGTCGATCTGATCTGGCGCTGGAAGGCGGTGCTTGTTTGGATCGGTGCGGCGCTGATGGCGGCGTCATTTGCGATCATGTACGGGCTGGCGATGCGCGTGGGCTGGATGGATGGCGTGATGAGCGCGACCGCCTGGTATGTGCTGGCCGTGATGTTGGCGCCCTGTGGCTATGTCATTCAGGATGCGGTTGCCGATGCGATGTCGGTCGAGGCAGTGCCTGATCGCGATGCCGATGGCCAGCCCCTGACCGAAACCGAGACGCGCCAGATGCATACCACCATGCAGACGCTGGGGCGTGTCGCGCTGATCGGCGGAGCAAGTGTCGTGGCTGCGGCCAATATCTTTCTGTTTTCCGGCATCGAAGATCTGAGCCCGCCCGCCAAAGAGGCGATCTATGGCCAGATCTATCTGCTGGCGCTGTTGCTGCCCTGCCTGTCGGTGTCTGGCGTGGCGCTGGCGTCGGTGCAGGTGCGGTGGCGTATTCGTGCGCTTGTGCGCAGCGGGATCGACTCGGCGACGGCGCAGGCGCAGATCTTGCGCACACCCGAGGCGGTAAAGGCGAACCATTGGTACTTTACCGGTGGGGCGGCCTTTGTCGCGCTGACGCTTGCGGTCGGTATCGGCGATGTGCCCTATACGCAGGAGATCGTCTTTGCCGGCTCGATGACCGTGGTGCTGGTGCTGATGCGCCAGTTGATCCGCGCATTGGATCCGGCTCAGGCGCGGGTGCTGGTGGGCACTGCCGTCATCATCTTCGTGTTTCGCGCGGTTCCCCTGCCCGGCGCCGGTCTGACATGGTTCGAGATCGATGAGCTGGGCTTTGATCAGCAATTCCTGTCGGTGCTTTATCTGTTGACGGCTGTGCTGACGCTTGTGGGCATGATTGCGCTGCGCCCGTTGATGGCCAACCGGACGATTGTCTACATCATCATCCTTCTGACCATCGCCGTCGGGGTGTTGTCCCTGCCCAATCTTGGGCTGTATTTCGGCCTGCATCACTGGACGTCGGCGATGACAAACGGTGTTGTGGATGCGCGTTTCATTGCGGTGATGGATGCGGCGGTCGAAAGCCCGCTGGGCCAGATCGCGATGATCCCGATGCTGGCCTGGATCGCGCGCAATGCGCCAAGCCACCTCAAGGCCACGTTCTTTGCGGTCATGGCGTCATTTACCAACCTGGCCCTGTCGGCCTCGAACCTTGGCTCGCGCTATCTCAACGAGGTTTTCGTGGTCACGCGTGAGGTCGTGGACCCGGCGACCGGGCTGGTCAGCGTTGCGGCGGATTATTCGCAATTGGGCTGGTTGCTGATCACGGTGGCGCTGATCACGGTGGCCGCGCCGCTGATTGCGATCTGGATGGTTCAAAGCTCGCCGATCCGGACGAACGAATAGGCCGGGATTGAATTTCTGAGAAAGAATTGCTATGTTTCTTTCATCAGAAAGGACGACCCATGCCAAATGCCCTGCATCATCTGTCAGAGGATGTCAGCCATGAACCCGGTCGCGTTCTGGCCAAGGCCACGGTCAATGCGGCTGCGGAACTGGGGCTGAGCCAACGCGATATGGCGCAGATCATCGGCGTCAGCGAGGCGACCGCGTCGCGGATGCGCGATGGGGGTTATGCGCTGAGCGGCAAACCCTTCGAGTTGAGCGCCTGTCTGGTCAGGGTCTATCGCAGCCTTGATGCGATTGCGGGGGGCGATGCAGAGACGATGCAGGGCTGGATGCGCGCCTCCAACAGCGATCTGGGACAGGTCCCGAGGAGGATGATCCTGGATGTGGCCGGTCTGGTGGATGTGATGAATTACCTGGATGCCGCCCGTGCTCCCACCTGAGGCGCTGAGGCCCTATAGGGGCCGGTTGTGGCGCATGATCGAGGGGCAGTATCGTCCGGCCACGGTGCGCATCGTGGATACGGATGCCGAACAGACGGTTCTGGAGCGCATTCTGGAAGACAGCAAACCGCCCGTGCCACCGGAGTGTCAGCATCTGGATTACCAGTTCTGGTCGCCCTTTCGCTATGGCCGCTATCCGCGTGCCTCTCGCTTTCGCCGCGCCGGGCGCAGCCCCGGAGTCTGGTATGGATCGCAAGAGGTTCTGACGGCTGTCATCGAAAGCCTGTGGGGAACCTTGCGGTTCTTCGCGGCCTCGCCCGATACGCCACTGCCGCGCCATCCGGTGACACAGACGGCCGTAGCGGCCGAGATCGCCACGCCGTTTTGTGCCGATCTGACCGCGCCTCCGCTGCTTGGCGCGGGGGATTGGGCGAATCCGGATGAGTATGGCGCCTGTCTGGATCTGGCAGATGAGTTGCGCGCCGCGCGTGCCGAGGCGATCCGGTACATGTCGGTGCGCGACCCGCAAGCGCGCGCGAATGTGGCGGTTCTGAGCTGTGCTGCATTCGAAGCCCCTGCCCCGGTGGCCAGCCAGACCTGGCACCTCCTGTTGCGCCCCGGACGGCTACGCGCGCATTGCGAGACAACGCGCGCACGTCACATGTTCGAGATCGGCGCGACCGGGCTGATACTGGCCTAGGCCCGCAGCTTTTCGCCTTTGGGATCAAAGGGCGGCTCATGCAGGATGCGCGCCCTGTGGGGTTTGCCCAGAACCATGACCTCGACCGTGTCGCCGGGTTCGGCCCCCTTGATGTATCCCAGTGCAAGGCTCATGCCGACGGAATACCCATAGGCCCCCGATGTCACGCGCCCCACACCGACGCCGTTCTTGAAGATCGGCTCTCCGCCCGTGGCATCCGCGTTCGAGATGGTCACGTCCTCTTCGTCCAACGCGATCAGCATGAGGGTTTCGCGCGGGTCGTTCTGCATCACCCCGGAGACAGCCGCCTTGTTAAGGAACTCCTTGTCCATCTTGCACAGACGGTCCATCCCGACCTCCTGCGGCCAGTACTCGGGGCTGTATTCGCGGCTCCAGGAGCCATAGCCCTTTTCAACCCGCAGGCTCATCAGCGCGCGCGAGCCGACCGGACCGGCACCGAACTCGGTCCCTGCCTCAAGCAGGGCCTCGTAGAGGCGCACCTGGTCTTCGGTCTTGCAATGCAGCTCCCAGCCCAGATCGCCGGTGAACGACACCCGCAGTGCCAGGCAGGTGATGCCTGAAATCTCGATCCATTTGCTGCGCATGAAGGGGAAATCGGATGTGGCAAGCGAGGTGTTGGTCAGGCGTTGCAGCATGGCGCGCGCGCAAGGCCCAGCGACGTTAAATCCACACATATCAACGGTTTGTGAGGCAAAGCTTGTGTCGTCAGGCAGCGGCACGGCGTTGAAGAAGCGCTGGTGATAGCGCTCGGCCATGCCCGAACCGATGATCCAGAATTCATCCTCGGCCAGGCGCGTGACGGTGAAATCCCCGGCAATCCCGCCGCGCACACCGATCAGGGGGGTCAGACAGGACCGGCCCACAGCTGTGGGCATCCGGTTGGCAAAGACCGCGTTCAGATAGTCTTCGGCACCGGGGCCCTTGCAGCGATACTTGGCAAAGTTCGAAATATCTATGATGCCTGCCGCCTCGCGCAGCATGCGCGCCTCGCGGCCCACCACATCCCACCACGGCTGGCGGGTGAATCCGGCGCTTTCGGCCACGTCCTCGGAAAAATAAAGCGGGTGTTCCCAGCCATAGTTCAGGCCGAACACCGCGCCCATGGCCTTTTGTGTCTCATGGACCGGGCGCGTGCGTACGGGTCGGCCCGCGTCGCGTTCTTCGCCAGGAAAATGGATCTTGAACCGGTTGGCATATTGATCGCCAACCCGCGCCCGGGTGAAGGCCTTGGAGGCCCATGTGCCAAAACGCGCCATATCCCATGGGAAGAGGTCCATCTTGGGCTCGCCCTCGATGATCCATTCTGCAACCGCCTGCCCCATGCCGCCTGATTGGGAAAAACCCGGAATGATGCCGTTGCAGCAGAAGTAGTTTCTGAGTTCGGGCACGGGGCCGAACAGCACATTGGAATCGGGCGACCAGATCATCGGACCATTGATCACGCGTTTGATGCCAGCCTCGCCCACCGCCGGCACGCGGTCGATGGCGCGCATCATGTTGTCTTCGATGCGTTCAAGATCATCGGCAAACAGCTCATGGCCAAAGCCTTGTGGCGTACCGTCCACCGCCCAGAGGCGATAGTCTTTCTCATAGGCTCCCACCAACAGGCCCTTGCCTTCCTGGCGCAGGTAATATTCGCCGTCCCGATCCGCGACCGACGGCAGGCGGCGGTCCATGGCGGCGATCTCGGGGATGGTTTCGGTGACGAAATACTGATGTTCCGTGGGCTGGAGCGGCAGTTCGATCCCGGCAAGGGCCGCCACTTCGCGCCCCCAGAGACCGGCTGCGTTGATCACCCATTCGGTCTTGATGTCGCCCTTTGTGGTGCGCACGATCCATGTGCCGTCCGGTTTCTGTTCGGTGGCGGTGACCGGACAGAAGCGGATGATCTCGCCGCCACGCTGGCGCGCGCCGGTGGCATAGGCATTGGTGACACCGGACGGGTCGACATTGCCGCCGTCAGGTTCCCACATGATGCAGCGGATGCCGTCGAAATTGACCAGAGGGTGCAGGCGCTCGGCCTCGTCCCGGCTGACTTCGTGGAAGTTCATCCCGTAAAGCTTGGCCTTGGCAGCCTGCAGGCGCAGTTGATGTTCGCGCTGTTCGGTTTGCGCAAGATAAAGCGAACCGGGCTGGAACACGCCGCAGCTTTGACCTGTTTCGGCTTCGAGCGCGTTATAGAGGTTCATCGTATAGTGCTGAATACGGCTGATATTGGTGCTGTCATGCAGCCCGTGGATATTCGCCGCTGCGTGCCAGGTCGAGCCCGAGGTCAGCTCATCGCGTTCCAGCAGGACCACGTCGCTCCATCCCAGTTTGGTCAGATGATAGAGGATCGAGCATCCGATAACGCCGCCTCCGATGACAACGGCTTGGGCATGGGTGCGCATCTGTGGCGTCCTTGGCTGATGTTTCACTGCGGGCCAACTTGACCGCGGCGCGAGGCGGCTGATTGCCCTTTACCGACATAGGCTGTCGCAAGGGGGCAAGTGGCGGAAAATCTGTCCTTGGCCTGGCCAGCGGGACGGGCTTACTCGGAGCCAGGCGTTTTGATATGGAGGATCGTGCCACAGTGTTTGCAGTGAACCGCGTCAAAATCATGCCGCGTCAAAGCGCAACTGGGGCACTCATAATGCACCTTGGCCGGGCGGAAGATGGCGCGCGCCAGTTGCACGAAGAGCGCCACGCCCACAACCATGATGACCACGGAAAACAATTTGCCGCCGGTGGTCTGCGGAACGATATCGCCATACCCTGTCGTGGTCAGCGTAGTGACCGTGAAGTACAGCGCGTCAATATATCCCTGAAACCCGGCACCGGTCTGCGCAAACATCGAAAACACCACGGAAGTGGTGAAAAACACGAAGACAAACAGGTTCACACCTGCAATCAGCTCTTCTTCATGTTTTTGGAAGAACGGGCTGACCCGCCTGAGATCTTGCAGCAGATGATAGGAATGAATGAGCCTCAGCCCGCGCAGGATCCGCAGAAAAGCCAGATTGCCTTCGATAAATGGCGAGATCAGCAGCGAGGCGATCACGACCACATCGGCGATCATGTAGATGCGGCGCAGCAATGCAAGGCGGTCCGTTGCAATCCAGAGCCGCGCGGCGAAATCCAGAAAGATCAGCACGCCCAACCCGAACACCACCTTTCCAAGCAGTGGTGTCTGTTGCAAAGGCACGATCGCAATGAACAGAAGAATTGACGCAAAATCAAAGATGATCAGCGCATATCTGAACCGCCGCGCACCGGGTGAAGCGCCTTCATAAAGCTGCGTGAGTCTGTCTTTGAGTCTCTGTGCCATCCTTGGCTGATCAAGGACGAGAATACGCGCCCTGAC
>NZ_JBASXK010000169.1:0-33491 GCF_049276915.1 Aestuariivita sp.
TGATTGTTCTGTCCTTCTTTGCCTACTCACTTTGGATGATCGGACCGTACCTCGTGTCGACCGTCGTGCGCGACGCGGCGGTGACGTCTTGGGCATACACCATCACGTCACCAATCGATGGGATCGTCGAGTTTGATGATTTTTCTATGGAAGATGATGCTGAAGGTGAAAAAGTTGTTCTGCGGATTAAGAACCTGTATTTGTCCCGGGCCTCGTTGATTAAGGCTGAAAACCAGGTCGAATATCAGGAGCGTATGATCCAGGAATGGGAAAACTTTCTCTCGAGCATCGAAGAGATCGAGCGCGATCGCTCAGTCCTGAAATCAGAGTTTGCTGAAGCATTCAGGCAGCAGTTGGTTATCCAGATCGAGAGCCTAGCCACGAATTTTGATATTACTCTGAAGCAGCTCGAGGCTATTAGCAAGATTGCTGATCGGGAAGAGGAACTCGCGCGACGTGGAGCATTGGCAAGGAACTCCGCAGATGAAGCGGCGCTCCGAGTTTCTGATCTTGAGTTGCAGTTGACCAATATCGCAACTGAACTGGAGAAAGATAAATTCCGGCTGGCGTCTGCTCAGAGCGGTGTTTTTCTGACCGAATTCGGTGAGGACCCGTCCTGGGTTCGCGGGTCTCGAATCGAGTTGAAAATAGAAAAGAAAAATGCGCGCTTGGAAATGCGGCGGGCGGAAATCGCCTTGCGCACCGCAAAGGCTCAGTACGAGGATACAAAGGCAGAATTTCAGCGCTTGTCCAACGTCGCAATCTCGCTGCCCGAGAACGGCGTAATATGGAGCCGCCATGTTGCGCGTGGTGCGGAGGTTCGGTCAGGGGATCCTCTCTTCACTTGGATCGATTGTTCTTTTCTGAAGATCGACGTGCCTGTGAGCGATGCCACGGTTGCGCTCATAAAGCCTGGAATGGAAGCACAGGTCATTCTTGAAGGCGCAAAGAGCGTTTATTCAGGACAGGTCATCATCACACGTGGTTCAGCTTCCACACTTGCAAGAGACGATCTTGCTGCAGTCGCAAAGGGGCGGCACGAAGGTGTTGCACAGGTTCTTCTGGACATCAGTCATCTGTCCGATGAGTTCGAAACATGCCCAGTCGGACGCGGAGCATATGTCGATTTTCCCGAAATTGGTCTGATTGAAGTAATCAGGGCCCGGCTTCGGTTGTAGGGCCGAAAGATGCTGAAAGATGGCAGGCAGCCAACCCGTGATGAGCGCGCGAAGGAGGCATCGGTTCTAAACACGGCGCTCGCAGATGCCGTGATCTGCGTGTTTCTATTCATTACCGGATTTGCAACCTTGTCCATGACCGTGATCAGCGAGGCTGTGCGCGGGACACTGATGCTATGCGCCGAGTTTTATTCATACGCGATACTGCGTTCCATTCATCGTGAACGGCTTGGGCGCTTTCGTTTCGGAATTGCCAAGCTCGAACAGTTCTGCAATCTCTTGATTGGGTCTGCGTTGATCCTGAGTGCGCTCTGGATTGCAGATCATATCTCTAGCTTGATCGTCCTTGGTGGGAGCACAGCCACTCCGATGGGGCTAGCTATAGCTGCTATTGTAAATGGTGCAAATACGCTGATCAACGTATTGGGCTTTCTGGCAATGAGAAATGCTGCCAGCTCTGACGATGGCGTGGTCTTTAAGGCACAGCTTCGCGCCCGTGGAGTAAAAACACTGTCTTCTCTGTTTGTTCAGGGAACCGTTACGATTGCAGCCCTTGCGAATGATCCGGTCCTGGCAATGTCATTCGATGCGCTTGGTGGGGCATTCGTGGTATGTTTGCAATTGGTTATCGGAGTGCGGATGGTCGGCGGATCGATCCCTGATTTGCTGGATCATTCGATGGACACAGAGATAAAAAATGCGGTGAACGCGCGCCTGCGTGCCGCGCATTTGGATCCATCTGCGTTCACGCTCCGTCGCACAAGACGCAATGGCAGCAGATATGACGTTGAGTTGCGGGCAGGCTTGGCTGCATTCGGGTCGACGGGTGACGTTTTGAAATCGTCTGAATACATCTGGCGCGATCTTGCCAAACAGTTCCCGGATGTCGACGTCACCATCGTGGCAGATGTTGAAACAGCCTCTCAACCTGTCCAGACTGTTCCAGTCCTTGAGAGGCGCTGGGGCGTGATGATCGTGAGCGAAGCGCTTTTGCTGGTCTTGTTGTTGGGATCGAACCTGTTTCTTGCCAGCCCGATTCTGCAGGGGCTTGTGGTCGTTGCTTCTCTTTTGCTGATAGCGGACCTCGTAGACAGGCTTGCCCTGGCACATGTTTCGGGAAAAGGGGCGCACCTTTACGAGTTTGGTGGTGAGAAGCTCCAGCAGGCAGCACGTCTGGGGTCGTCCGGGCTTTCGGTCGCGGCGGGCATCTGGTTGCTCGTCAATGTGCTGTCACCTACGCACAGCATAGTTGAAACGATACCGCAGGCGGACCTTGCCTTCGCAGCGGGCGGTTCTGCGGTGTATTTCCTTTTTTGCCTGGCCTCGGTCTTGCTTGTCCCGGCAGACACGCGACCGAAATGCGACCGTACCTCCAGCACTCGCACGTCGCGTGTAGTTGTTTCGGGCGTTCTGTTTGCAGTCTCGACCGCTACCGCTTTGACCAGCGACGCGATCTTGTCGACGCTTCTGTGCTCGATTGCAGTTTTGAGCCTTGCATCTGTCTTGCTGGTTTGCGGCGGCAAATACGCGTATCTCGCCGTGCTCGACATCATCGATTATCCCATCACACCTGCCGCTGAAGCAGATCTGCGATACGCGACGTCAAAAATTTCGAGGGATTTCGGCACAGTCGTCGATGTCCGCGCACGCCGTGTCGGAGGTGTCGTGTTTGTTCATCTGGATGTGTGCGTGCCGGGCAGCTCTTCGCTGTCAGATTTCAGGAGATTTGTTTCTGAAGTGAGGCAAGCGGTGGCCTCCCGATTTTCTTGGCTGTCTGTATCGATCAGCCTTGGCAATCCTTCCCGCTTTAACGGGGCGCACCTGTAGAACTCATGCGTCCATTTTCAGCTTCATGTCGGGTGTAATCCCGCCGATGCCGATTTTGGGGCGTTCGGTGTTTTACGTCCAAAGGCATCCGGTTGCGATCTGTTGATCTCGTGGGTGGTTTCAAAGATGTCGAGGTCCAGCCATTCGTGCCGGACCGTCCGGGTGTCGCGCTCGACATAAGCGTTCTTCTTCGGTCTCTGATATCCGTCAGCTGGACGAAAGCGGCCATAAAGCTTCCGCCCCGATTTTCGAAAAAGGAAGTAAGTTAGGTATTTTTTTCCCGCGTCAATATGCCTACTTGCATTCAGGTCAAGTTGAACAACAAGATCCTATGTGTAACGTCTCTTGGCTCATGGGCAGGCTAGGGCAATTTCGCTATGCATTCCAGCCTTTAGGTCAACCGATAGCACAACAGCTGAGGTTCCGCACAAGATGTGGGCAAAACTGGTCAAAAACGTGCGTACAGCGCCAACAGGTGTTGCTCGCTACATGGGCCAGCGTGCGCATAAGGTCGATACACACAGGGCCCGCACAGCGCGTCGCAGACGCCTTCAACTGAGTTCGTCCGGCTTGGGCTCGTTGAACGGGCGGGGTTTGCGGCGCGGTTTTAGCTGAAGTCTTGATTTGGGTTTGGTCTGCTTGGGGATGGGCAGCGGCCTAGGCTTGGGGTGCTGCTTGCGCCACGTCTCACCGACGACCTCACTCACCAGCATGACGCAGACCCGTTGACATGGGGTGATGCAAAATCACCAGGCTGATTTGATAAGTACTTCGCCACAAAATTCCGCACGGCAGAATTTCTTGGCTGCAGACCCCATTTCGGACCGCGCATCACGCTGTCATCCTTTCTGGGGCGCGCCACACAGCTTCAGCATGGCGGGCAATGGCTTGGTCACAGAGCAGCTTCAGCCGGTCGAATTGATCTGCCAAATAGGCATGACCGTCAGCCGCCATGGACGCAGTCGTCGTCCGGAAGGCCTTCGCATGCCACCGCCCAGTGTTGCTCATCCTCCTCCCGACTGGCGGCGTCAGGCGGCATCAGGTCAGCGGCGTAGCCCAGCCTTCGCAGGGCTGCGGCATAGGCCTTGGCGGCCTCCTCGGCGGTTGCATGGTGCGCCGGGTCGAAGTCGAGGTCGTACACGTCTTCGCCGGCGGTTAATTTGATGGTCATGCTGCCACCTGTTCGCATGCCGCCAGGAGGGACGCATTCTTGCGGGCCCACTCTGCCTTCAAGCGTCCATCCTGCAGGGCGAGCTCAAGCTCGCTGAGTACGGCGTGCATGCCAGCGAGGTCCGCAGCGGCAATCCCGGCTTCGGCATGGTCGAGGGCCTTGCGGGTCTTGGCGATGATCGTCGTCGCGTTCTCGATGATGTCTTCACGGGTATTCATTGGGTCGTCTCCTTTTGGACGCACTTCACCGGGCCGCAGGAAGCGGTTGTTGCAGGTCAGTGCTGTTTGGGTGATGGGTTAGTCGGCGGAATACCGGATCGCGCGCCCGAAGCGGGCGAAGTCGATCTCAGGCTGTGCGCGCTGACGGTCTTTCTGAAGGTAGCTTGCCGACATCCCGATGCGGGCTGCCTTCTCTGCTTCTGTCAGGTTGTACGTCTTACCGGGGATCTTGAAGTCCCGGCGTTCGGTCTGTGCTTCGGCGATCATTGTCTCCGTCTCCTGTTTTACACCGCCACTGGATGGGGTCGGCTTGTGACGAATCACATAACCTGATGCCAAACATGAAAATAGGGGACGATGGGGGACAATGGGGGACACGTCCCCCCGTCCCCCTGCATGGCACACGAACAGAACTATACGCTTAAGGTTTGCCTGATCCGCCGAATTCCAGCCTGTAGGGCAGACCCTTGCGCGCGCGGCCCAGCGCCTTCACAGACGCCTCCACACTCGTTGCCGGGTGGAACTCTACCGCAAGGGCGTCACGCGGCCCTAGTACCCGACACACGCCGTCCCCCATTACCGCGCGCCCGTCAGCCGCCCATCGGCTGAGAAGGGACGCGAGGGCGGCTGTGCGCCTTTGTTGCGCGGACGTGGGCTTGGGGTTTGGCTGGGCTGCAGGCGTGTCGGGCTTCGGCCAGATCATCACTTCAGGCGCAGGTAGGTCACGCCCGTAGCGTTCGGCCATCATCTTTTCTTCGGACAGTGCGTACAGGAGATCTGCAGCGTCGGCGCTATCGGCGGGCAGGATACCGTTTTCCGTCAGCCGCCACACTCGCACCGGATGATCCTCATCTGGCCATTCGATCAGGAAAGTCTTGCCCCAACGGTCGCGGATCTCGCACTGGGCACCGGGGCGTGGTTGCAGGAAGGTCATTGCGCCACCTCCCGCATAAGTTCATCTTCGATCCGCTGCGCGAGTTCTGGCAACTCGCTGCGGATCGCCGTGGCATAGGTTTCCGTTATGTCGCTGATCGAGTGTCCGACCAGTAGCTTCACCGCGACCTCGGGCACATTGGCGAGGGCACCGGCGACGATGTAGCCACGTCTCAAATCATGGTTCATGACGATCGGCGTCAGCTTCCGCAGGGTCTTGCGGGTATCGGTCAGGCGACCACCGCCGCGCGAGGCAGGGAACACCCATTGGCTATTGGGGTTCATCTTGCGTTGCTCGGTCAGGATCCGCTGCATCTCGCGGGTGATGGGGCGGGTCAGCAGCTGCCCTGACTTCATGCGCTCCCCGGGCACGGTCAGGCTGTCGCCGTCGATCTCGGCCCATGACAGGCCCAGCACCTCATCGCGGCGCATACCTGTCAGGAATAGGAACTGGAGCGCGCGGGCGGTGTTGAAGCTGGCAGAGGTCTTTGTCAGCCGCTCGAGGGCGTCATACCAGCCGCGCCGTTCTGCCGGCGGGATGGCCCCCGTCCGTGGCTGGGCCCGTGCCACGCGGTTCCGCTTCTTGGTCAGCCGCTCGACAGGGTTGCGGCCGTCATGTTCTGTCTCATCGGCCCATGTGTTCCAGATCGCCCGCAGGCTCCGCAACATGGATGCGGCGGTCCCTGCGCTGGTCTCGTCCAGAACCCTGTCGTAGGCGCTCCGCACCTTCGTGCCGTCGATGTCGGCAATGGACACGCGGATCCCCTTCGCCGTGGCGACCGGGTCTGCCTTGCCGCGGGCGTCCCGATCAGCGGTGTCGATGCCTGCAAACCGCATCAGCCCGTAGGCATAGGTGACGATGGTACTGTCCCGCACTTGCGGGTTGGCCTCGCGATGCAAGGCGAAGGCTTCGCCCAGCGTCATGCCCTTGGCTTGGACTGTCTTGCGCGCCTGCTTGGCTTTGGTCTTGCGGGGCACATGGGTGCCTGCGCGGAGCGCGGCCATAAGGTCTTCGGCCTCTCCCCGCAGGTCTTTTAGGCTCGTGGAGGGGCCGTACTCGGTCAGGGTGACGCGGTGCAGCTTACCGTCGATCCGCCGCTCCACGGCCAGCACAGCGCCTCTCTTGCCTCGCCGGCACACTAATCCGCGGGTTATGGTATCGCGCGCCAGGCCGCTGCCCTGGCCATCCGCCAGGAAGGCGTTGAGCCGTGTCTTGGTGAACTCGAATGTTTCGGCGGCGCTCTTGCCCCGCACGGTGTGAATCGGGATAACTTCCCCAGTCATGGCGATGCTCCTTTCCTATAGCCATCGTCGTGATCAGGCCCGGGCGAGTGTGTCACCACTCGGTCGGGCCGATTTGCTTCGGACCTCTTGATCCGTGGAGGTCAAAATGCGTTCTATGGAACGATTTTGCAACTGATAAATTGAAACACGGTGCAAGACCGTTTTGCAAAACCCCTTATTTTTATGGTACCGTGGGTGCTGATGCTACCCCGTATTACCCATGAATCGAGATTGTGGATCCAGAGGTCCCCCGTTCAAGCCGGGGAGGCGGTACCATTTTTCCCGATATCACTTATTCGATCTCTATGGTCTGCCTGAGTGCACCGGTCAGCTGATCAAAAATCAGAATTTGGTTGTCTGTGGTAACGACACCATACCAGCCACGGCCCTTGGTGAAGGTTTCGGCAGTTGTTCCATCGGGCAGGGTGATCTGATCGGGCAGCGCTGGGCCGGTTTGCGAGAAACGGATGACAATCAGGCTTGTGATGACTACAAGCCCGCCAATCATCACCACTGTCAGCAGGGTCACCAATCGGCGCAGGAAGCGCAGATTCGCCGGCTCGGGCAGGTTTTCCGAGGGGCCTTCCATGGGCACATCCTGTGTTCGTTTCACCATTGCGGCTGATCCGCCACCGCGCCTTGATAAGGCCTTGGCGCGCGATGTGCCAGAGAGCGTGTTGCTGTCGCGCACGCGACTGGCAAGGTTGATCGAAGACGGAGCCGTGGCCGTGAATGGCGCGGTGGTCTCAGCGCCGAAAGCCCGTGTGGCAGAGGGTGACACGGTCGAGATTACCGTATCAGAGAGCGAAGAGAGCCATATCGGCCCGGAACACATCCCGCTGGTCGTGGTGTTCGAGGATGATGATCTGATCGTCGTGAACAAGCCTGCGGGCATGGTGGTTCATCCCGCACCCGGAACACCCTCAGGCACGCTGGTCAATGCGCTGCTGGCGCATTGCGGGGAGAGCCTGTCGGGTGTTGGCGGGGTCAAGCGGCCGGGGATCGTGCACCGGATCGACAAGGAGACGAGCGGCCTGCTGGTCGTGGCCAAGACGGACGCCGCGCATCAGGGTCTTGCCGCCCAATTCGCAGCCCATACGGTTGAGCGCTATTACAAAGCCGTGGTGTATGGCGTGCCAGACGCGAATGATCCGCGTCTGCGCGGCATTCGCGGGGTGAATTTCGAGCCGGGCAATATTCTGAAACTGACAACGCAACTGGCCCGCCACAAGACGGACCGGCAAAGGCAGGCGGTGCTGTTTTCCAATGGACGTCACGCGGTTACGCGCGCGCGCGTGATCGAGCGCTTTGGCACCCCTGCAACTGTTGCACTGGTCGAGTGTTGGCTTGAGACCGGCCGTACCCATCAGATCCGTGTTCATCTGGCGCATGCAGGGCACGGTTTGATCGGGGATCCGGTCTATGGCGGAAAACGCAAACTCCCTGCAAAAGCGCTGTCGCAAACCGCATTGGACGCGGTCTCGGCCTTCCCGCGACAGGCACTGCATGCAGCGGTTCTGGGTTTTGTTCACCCGGTCAGCGGTGAGGAAATCCGGTTTGAGGCCGATATTCCTCAGGACATGAACGATCTGCTTTTGGCATTGCGCACAGCTTTGCAATGAAGCGCACATGCGCGTGAGCGCTTGGTCATATCTCTGGTAACATGAACTAAACGGTTCAATATGTATCAAGAGCGGCGGGTTCACACCTTGAAATGGGAAAGAGCGCACCACATATTGCATGTTAATACAGTAAACATCGTGAGGGGCATCACATGGCAAACTATGCAAATCTGCCAGCACCATCACCGGAAGGTGGGCTGAATCGGTACATGCAGGAGATCCGCAAGTTTCCTCTGCTGGAACCCGAGCAGGAATATATGCTGGCCAAGCGCTGGGTCGAGGAACAGGACACTGAAGCGGCACATCAGATGGTCACGTCGCACCTGCGTCTGGCGGCGAAAATCGCCATGGGGTATCGCGGATACGGATTGCCACAGGCCGAAGTGATTTCAGAAGCGAATGTCGGCCTGATGCAGGCGGTCAAGCGGTTCGATCCGGAGCGCGGGTTCCGTCTGGCGACCTACGCCATGTGGTGGATTCGTGCATCGATCCAGGAATACATCCTGCGGTCCTGGTCGCTGGTGAAACTGGGCACGACAAGTGCACAGAAGAAGCTGTTCTTCAATCTGCGTAAGGCCAAGGCCAAGATTGGTGCCCTGGAAGAAGGCGATCTGCGGCCCGAAAACGTCAAACGCATTGCCACCGATCTAGGGGTGACCGAGGACGAGGTTATCTCGATGAACCGGCGCATGTCGGGCGGAGATGCTTCGTTGAACGCGACCGTCGGCTCTGAAGGCGAGGGCACGATGCAATGGCAGGACTGGCTTGAAGACGAAGATGCTGATCAGGCTGCGGATTATGAGAAACGCGATGAGTTGACGGCCAGGCGCGAGCTGTTGGTTTCTGCCTATGGGGTGCTGAATGATCGCGAAAAGGACATTCTCACCAAGCGTCGTCTGGCGGATCAGCCGCTGACGCTTGAGGAATTGTCGAGCGAGTACAACGTCAGCCGTGAACGTATCCGCCAGATCGAAGTGCGCGCATTTGAAAAACTGCAAAAGCGCATGCGCGATCTGGCAAAGGAAAAGGGTATGCTGACATCTGCGTAACCCCTCGAGCGCCTATGTCATGCCCCACAAGCGGCCTCGGTTTTATCAACCGGGGCCGTTTTGGTGTCGGATGGGTTATGTGCGACACGACCCGTCCGAACATGGGCTTGCCCGAAGGCTTTGCTGTCGTGCTAGAATAAGGATCATACCGGGAGGAGAACATGGCAGGCGGCTGGGCAAAAGACGGCGCGGTGAGTGAACAGATCGAAGCCTCGATCAACGATGAGCTGGCCCGTCTCAAGGCGCGACGCGCGCCTGTCGGTCAGAGCCTGACCCATTGCGCCGAATGCGAAGAACAGATTCCCGAAGCCCGCCGGGTGGCCTTGCCCGGCGTGAAGCTCTGCATTGACTGCCAGCAGGAGAGGGACAGCGCCCACAGGTCTCGTGGAGGGATCAACCGGCGTGGATCCAAGGACAGCCAGCTGAAGTGAGCCTTAGGGCGCACGACACCGCCATTTTGACCTAGCGGTCGTTCAAGGCCTCCAGATAGGTCCGGACGGCTGTCTGCACATGACGAAACCTGTCGCCGCCCAGATGCTTGCCGCCATACCAGCGCGTGACCACGATGATATGGTTTGTGATCCCGTCGCGTTCCAGCATGCGCAGAATGACATTGCCGGCACCGGTTTCACCGTCATCTGATTTCAGCGGGGCGGTGGGTGTGATCAGACCCCAGCTGTTATGTGTAGCGCGGGCAAATTTCTTGCTGCGCTTGAGCTCTTTGAGAAACGCCCTGGCCTCAGCCTCGGACGTGCATGGACCACCCGCGACCGCGTATTTCGAGCCGCGATCGCTGATGATGTTGTCCAGAATGAGCATGCTGTCGCCATGAGCCCGGAACGGCTCACTCCATGGCTTCCAGCTCATCGATGAAGCCTGCGATCATGCTCAGACCCTTGTCCCAGAAGGCCGGGTCAGAGGCATCAAGACCGAAGGGCGCAAGCAGTTCCTTGTGATGCTTGGACCCGCCTGCTTTGAGCATATCGAAGTACTTTTCGACGAAACCGTCATCGCCTTCGGCATAGACCGAATAAAGTGCGTTCACCAGGCCGTCACCAAAGGCATAGGCATACACGTAAAACGGCGAATGCACGAAATGCGGAATATACGCCCAGAAGGTTTCATAACCCTCCATGAATTCGAAGGCAGGGCCAAGGCTTTCACCCTGAATGCTCATCCAGATCGCGTTGATGTCCTCTGGTGTCAGCTCTCCGGCGCGGCGAGCCTCATGCAGTTTGCACTCGAAGTCGTAAAAAGCGATCTGGCGGATCACGGTATTGATCATATCCTCGACTTTACCGGCCAGCAGGATCTTGCGCTGTTGCTGCGTTTCGGCACCATCCAGCATTTTCCGGAATGTCAGCATCTCGCCAAAGACGGAGGCCGTCTCGGCCAGGGTCAGCGGCGTTGAGGATAGCATCTCGCCCTGACCGGCGGCCAGAACCTGATGCACGCCGTGACCCAGCTCATGCGCCAAGGTCATCACATCGCGCGGTTTGCCCAGGTAGTTGAGCATGACATAGGGGTGCACATTGGTGACAGTGGGATGGGCAAAGGCACCCGGAGCCTTGCCGGGTTTGACACCTGCGTCGATCCAGCCCTTCTTGAAAAACGGTTCGGCCAGATCTGCCATGCGCGGATCAAAGGCACCATATGCGTCCATCACCATCTTTTCGGCTTCATCCCAGCCGACAATGCGCGTGTCTTCCATCGGCAGGGGCGCATTGCGGTCCCAGACCTGCATCTTGTCCAGACCCAGCCATTTGCGTTTCAGCTCGTAATAGCGATGGCTGAGCTTGGGATAGGCGGCGACGACGGCTTTGCGCAGGGCCTCGACGACTTCGGGTTCGACCTGATTGGACAGATGACGGCTCATCTGAGCCGATGGCATGCCGCGCCAGCGGTCGATGATTTCTTTTTCTTTGGCTTGCGTATTGTGCACACGGGCGAAGGTTTTGACATTGTCGGCAAAGACCGACGCCAGTTCACGCGCCGCTGCTTCGCGCATGTCGCGGTTTTGGTCGGTCAACAGGTTCAGCGTGCCTTCGATGTTCAACTCATCGCCGTTCACGAAAAAGGTCAGGCCTGCAATTGTCTCGTCAAACAGCCGTTCCCAAGCATCGCCAACCACGCCGAGGTCGTGCAGGAATTTCTCGAGTTCATCGCTGAGCTGATAGGGCTTCATTGCGCGGATGCGGTCAAAGATCGGTTTATAGCGCGCGAGATCATCGTTTTCTGCAAAACGCGCGTCCAGAATCCCGTCTTCGATCCGGTTGATCTCGAGCGTGAAGAACACCAGCGGCGTGGTGTAATTCGTGATTTTCTCTTGCAGATCGGACATGAATTTGGCCCGGCTTGCGTCGGTGGTCAGCTGATAATACCGCAAGCCTGCAAAGGACATGATACGTCCGGCCACCTGATTGATCCGCTCGTTACGCAGGATGCATTCAAGCATGCCCTTCGCATCCAGACCGGCCAGCTTGCCCTCATAATCCGCGGCAAAGGATGCGCATGCCTCCTCCAGCCAATCCAGATCACGCTTCAGTTCGGGCGCGTCCTCACCAGAGTAGAGATCGCTCAGATCCCACTCGGGCAGATTGCCCAGGCCGTCTCCTGCGGCAGAAGCGTTGGCATCGCGAATGGGATAGGGAAGCTGGAACATCAAAAAGACCTCATATTGTGTTCTTGTTCAGATAAGGTGCAGCGCGCGAAGGCACAACCAGAACACCACGTCTTTGGCGTTTCAAACAGTGATGTGAACTGTTGGACCGGGTCCGCGTTGCTGGATGACGCCAGAGGTGCCGGGATCATCCGAAATTGCGCAGTATGTCCTTCAGATCGTCCAGAGAATTGGCCTCCTGAAGGGGTTTGTCTTGCCTCCAGCGCGACATGCGCGGAAATCGCAGTGCCACGCCGGATTTGTGGCGCGGGCTTTCCTGAATGCCTTCAAAGGCGATCTCAAAGACATGGTGCGGGGTGACCTGCCGCACGGGGCCAAACCTTTGCAGGGTGTTCTTGCGCACCCAGGCGGTGATCTGGCGAAACTCGGCATCTGTGAGGCCGGAATAGGCTTTGGTAAAGGGCACAAGTTCATTGCCTTGCCAGACGGCAAAGGTGAAATCGGTAAACAGATTGGCCCGCCGTCCGTGGCCCTGCTGAGCATAGATCAACACGGCGTCAATGGTCAGAGGGTCCAGCTTCCATTTCCACCAATCGCCCTTTTTGCGGCCCGATAAATAGGGGCTGTCAGATCGTTTCAGCATCAAACCTTCGGCGCGCGCATCCCGTGCGGTGTCGCGCAGTTGCGCCAGATGTTCCCAGGTCTCGAACTGGACCTGAGGAGAGAGGCGAACGGGCGCTTGGGCTGGCAGGTCATCCAGCAAGGTTTCCAGACGCGCGCGGCGCGTGGCGAAGGGCTGGGTGCGCAGGTCTTCTCCGCGATCTTCCAGCAGATCATAGGCATAGAGGATCACCGGTGCCTCGGTGAGCAGCTTTTTGGGAACGGTTTTGCGCCCGATCCGCTTTTGAAGGGCATTGAACGGCATTGGCCGTCCGTCCCAGGCAAGAATCTCGCCATCCAGCACCGTCCCATCAGGCAGATAATCAAGCGCGCGCGTGAATTCCGGGAAGCGGTCGGTGATCAATTCTTCTCCACGCGACCAGACATAGTGCGCGCCCCCGCGCAGGATCAATTGGCCACGTATGCCGTCCCACTTCCACTCGGCCCGCCAGTTCATGGGCTCTCCGAGGGCGACGGGGGCATCCTCCAGCCCATAGGCAAGATAGAACGGATAGGGGCGTGAGGCGTCCGCTGTGGGATCGTCGGCCTCGATCAGCGCGTGATAGCTCGTGTCATCCGGGGACCAGTTGCCCATCAGGCGATGAGCCAGTTCCGCCTCGTCCTTGCCGGTCGCCTGCGCCAAGGCGCGGGTCATCAGTTTCTGACTGATCCCGATGCGAAAGCCACCAGTGATCAGTTTGTTGAAAAGAAAACGAGAGGTCGTATCAAGCTGGCTCCATGCAGTGAGAACTGTTGTTTTCCGCACCTTTTCATCTGCATCAGTAAGATCGCGCAGAACATTGATCCAATAGGATAAACTATGGTCGGATTCGGTGTCGGGTGGCGGCAGGAACAACGCGATGGTTTCGGCCAGATCGCCGACAATCGGATAGGCCTCTTCAAACAGCCATAAGGGATATCCAGCACGCTCGGAGGCCCATTCGCGAAGTTTGGTCGTGGTCACGGCCCGCTTTGGACGTCGACCCGAGAACAGGGCAATTGTCCACAGGCGATCTTCTTTGGGGGCAGATTCGAAATACTCTGCAAGAGCAGCCACTTTGACGGTGGTCTTGGTGGTCTGGTCGATACGTGTGAACAGGGCGGCGAAGGTTCTCATGCGTCTTCCGCATCCAGAGTTTCGCCTTCGAATTCGGTCGGGATAACTTTTGCCCGAAATCCCTGCTCATTAAGCCAATGCGTGAATATTTCTGTGTAACCATGCGTAACATAGATATTTTCTGCGCCAGTCTCCCTGATCGCTGTGTTCAGCCCGTTCCAATCCGCATGATCCGAGATCACAAACCCACGATCTGCTGCGCGTCTGCGCCGCACGCCGCGCAATTGCATCCACCCGCTTGCAAAGCCGGTGGAAACCGGACCGAACCTGCGCGCCCAGGTGGATCCGAAGGCTGCAGGCGTCGCTAGGACCAGTGCGCCGGGATGATCGGCGGGGTTCAAATCTGGGGTGATCCGTGTGGTCTGGGGAAGTCTCAGCCCCTGATCGCGCAGAACGTCATTGGTGTTCTCGACCGCGCCATGTGTGAGAACAGGGCCGATGGAACTGTCCAGAAGACACAGCAATCTTTGTGCTTTTCCCAAGGCATAGGCACCCAGAATCGGTGTTGTTCCCGCCGCGATGCAACTGCGCCACCAATCGTTGATCTCATGCGCGATTTCGACCTGTGGCCGCCAGCGAAACACTGGCAGACCGAAGGTGCTTTCGGTGATGAATGTGTGACAGCGGACCGGTTCAAACGGTGTGGACAGCCTGTCATCTTCCAGCTTGTAGTCGCCCGAGGCGACCCAGACTTCGCCGGCGACCTCGATTCTTATCTGAGCCGAACCCGGCACATGCCCCGCGGGGTGAAACGAAACAGTGGCCTCGCCCAACCTGATCTTTTTTCCGTAAGTAACTGTTTCGATTTTTATATCACCCAATCGGTGACGCATCACCGGGGCGGCCAGATCCGTCGTCAGATACTCTGCGTGACCAGGTCGCGCATGATCTGAATGCCCATGGGTGATCAGCGCCCGCGGCACAGGCCGCCAGGGATCGACGTAAAAATCGCCTGCAGGGCAATAGATGCCTTTGTCAGTGAAGGTCAGGACCGGATCGCGCGCCATGAACCAATCATAGCGCCCGAAAGTCAGCGCGCCAGATCAGGCTGAGTGCGAAACATTGGCCTGCGATTCGCCTCGGGCAAAGAGGTCAAGAATCTGCTGGAGAACCTGTGCGCGAATCTCCGGTCCTTCCATCAAAACTTCGTGCTGAGCGTCGTTGACGATGTGGAATGATCCGCCCGGCCAAGTTGCCATGCGCAAACGCATTTGCTCGCGATCAACGATGCTCTCCTCTTCACCCACAAGACAGATCGCCGGCATGGGCGGGACGGGCGCGCTCATCAGGTAACGGCATTCGCGCAAGGATTCCCCCAGCCAGCGCAGCGAGGGGCCGCCAAGGGCCAGTTCGGGATGCTCGTTGACCTGACGGGCCATGTAATTCCACATATCCTCATCATTCGTCAGCATGTTACCGGCAAAGGGCGAGGTTGCGACGTAATTCTCATAGCTTCTGGTCGGCGGCAGGCGGTGAGACTGCCCGATCCAACTGCTGGCATAATAGAGCGTCCAGGCAAGCTGTCTCATGCCGGGCGCGATGATGATCCCCCACATTGGCCCGGTGAAGGTGGCACTGCACACGTCCAACCCCTCAAGCACCGAGCGCAGGCCGATCGCTCCGCCCATGGAATGGCCCAGAACATGCCAGGGTTTTGGCATGTCAAGTTCTTTCGCCAGGGCAACCATTTCGACGACGTCTTTCTGATAGTCGGTGAATGACGCCACATGCCCGACGCGGGGGTCGTCCAGCAACCTGTCTGCCAGCCCCTGACCGCGCCAGTCGATTGCCATCATGGCATAATCATGCGCGCCCAACTCTTCAGCAAAACGCGCATATTTTTCAACATATTCGGTGCGCCCCGGCATCAGCAACAGGGTGCCGCGCGCCTTGTCCCGAGGCCAGGCGGCAATGCGCACGCGCACACCATCGGACGTGGTCCTCCAATAGGCTGCCGCCGTGTCCGGCCCTTCGGCCACCTCTGCAAAATACGGCGCCGCCTCAGAGTGCATCAGGCCAGAACCGACGCCAGTTTCATCGCCACGCCCATGTCACCGTCCACTGTCAGTTTGCCGGACATGAATGCGCTTGTGGGGTTCAAATCGCCGTCCAGTATCGAGCGAAACGTGTCTGCGTCCGCGGACAGCGTAACGTCTGCCGGATCATCGGAGATTCGCGCGCCCTCGCTATCCATGATGATAGCACCTTCATCTGCAATTTCGAATTTGGCAGTGCTGTCGAAACCAGCCGCCGCGATTTTGCTGTTCAGTTCCGCTACGGCCTGATTGAGGATATCGCTCATCTTCACACTCTCGTTTTAGTTTGCACCACGTCTGGATTTTGCGGCGCACTGGGTTAAACTCTGATGTGTTATGAACATTAGACCCACCAATCTCAAATGTATCGTGGCGGCATTTATGCTGTTAGTCACGTTTTCCTTACCTCTGGCCGCGCAAAGCGCCGAGGAAGAGGCGCTTTTGGCGGATCTGGCCCAGGCGGATGCACAGGCCGCTCTGCGCATCGATCGCGAGTTGCAGGCGCTCTGGTCCAAAAGCGGATCATCTTCGATGGATCTGCTTTTGCGCCGTGGACGCGAAGCGATGGAAGAGGGTGAAACAAACATTGCGATCGAGCATTTCACCGCGCTGACCGATCATGCGCCAGAGTTTGCAGAAGGCTGGCACTGGCGTGCGCAGGCATTTTTTGCGGCCGAACTCTATGGGCCGGCCGTTGCTGATCTTGAGCGGGCGCTGTCAATTAATCCTTTGAATTACAACGCTATTTTTGGACTTGGCGCAATTCTGGAAAGTTTCGGGGACGAAAAAGGCGCATATGAGGCCTATTCCCGCGTCAAGGCTATGCATCCCTTCCATGAGGAAGTAGACAGCGCACTGGAGCGTTTGGAATCGCGCGTTAGCGGCACCTCGCTTTAAGCCGGGACAATCAGGAGCAGGCCCTTGGCAGGTGCATCGCGGGTTGTGGCCGTCCTCGGCCCGACCAATACAGGCAAAACTCACTACGCCATCGAACGTATGCTAGGCTATCGCACGGGTGTGATGGGCCTGCCTTTACGCCTGCTTGCGCGTGAGGTGTATGACCGTATCGTGTCCATTCGCGGCCCGTCTGTTGTGGCACTTGTCACCGGCGAGGAACGGATCGTGCCACCGCGCACGCAATACTGGGTGTGCACGGTCGAGGCGATGCCCGAGGGCATGGGCGTCGACTTTCTTGCCGTGGACGAGATCCAGCTTTGTGCCGATCCCGAGCGCGGGCATGTGTTCACCGATCGCCTGATGCGCGCACGCGGATTGCATGAGACGCTGTTTCTGGGGTCGGACACGATGCGCGGGCCGATCCGTGCGCTGGTGCCAGAGGTTTCGTTTCAGGGCCGCGAGCGGATGTCCCAGCTGGTATATTCGGGCGCGAAAAAGGTCAGCCGCATGCCGCCGCGTTCGGCCATCGTCGGGTTTTCCGTCGATAATGTCTATGCCATCGCCGAGCTGATCCGCCGCCAGAAGGGTGGGGCCGCCGTGGTCATGGGCGCGCTCAGTCCGCGCACGCGCAATGCACAGGTCGCGCTCTATCAGAACGGAGAGGTCGACTATCTTGTCGCCACCGATGCAATCGGCATGGGGCTCAATCTGGATATCGACCATGTGGCCTTTTCGGCGCTGACCAAGTTTGACGGCCGGCGCATGCGCCCGCTGGCCCCCAACGAACTGGCTCAGATCGCGGGGCGCGCGGGACGCGGGATGTCGAACGGCACATTCGGGGTGACCGGCGAGGCAAGCCCGCTCGATGACGGCGTTGCACAAGCGATCATGGGCCATCGGTTCACGCCGCTCAAGAAGCTGAACTGGCGCAACCCCGCTCTGCAATTTGGCGCTGTGGATGCGCTGATCCATAGCCTTGAGGCCAATCCCGACGACGAAACGCTGATCAAGGCGCGTGAGGCGGATGACCTTCTGGCGCTCAAGACGCTGGCACAGGATGCTGAAGTCATGGCGCGTGCATCGGATGGCCCCTCGGTGCGTCTGTTGTGGGATGTCTGCCGAATCCCGGATTTCCGCGGGATCAGTCACTCGGAACATGCCAGCTTGTTGCTGGTGATTTTCAACCACCTCCATCAGCAGGGCCATGTGCCAACCGACTGGTTCGCGCGTCAGATCAAACGCATTGATCGCACGGATGGCGACATCGATACATTGTCGAAACGTCTGGCGTATATCCGCACATGGACGTATGTGGCCCAGCGAAACGGGTGGGTTTCCGACGAAAGCCATTGGCGCGAGGAAACGCGCGCGGTAGAAGACAGAGTGTCGGATGCGCTCCATGAGCGGCTGACCCAGAGATTTGTGGACCGGCGCACCTCGGTTTTGTTGCGCCGGCTCAAACAGAAGGAGGCCCTTTTGGCCGAAGTAAACGACAGTGGTGAAGTCACCGTAGAGGGTGAATTCGTCGGGAAACTGGATGTATTTCGATTCATCCAGGACAAAGGCGCAAGCGGTGCCGAAGCCAAGGCGCTGAAATCAGCATCGCTTCAGGCGCTGGCTCCTCATTTTCATCTGCGTGCAGACAGGTTTTACAACGCGCCCGATACCGAGATCGACTTTACCGAGCAGGGTGGTCTGATGTGGGGCGGGCAGGCCGTCGGCAAGCTTGTTGCCGGGGCAGAGCCGATGCGCCCGCGGATCGACGTGTTCGTGGATGATGTTGCCGGGCCCGAAGTTCTGCAAAAGGTGCAGCGCCGGTTGCAGCATTTCATGGATCGCAAGATCGCCAGTCTTTTTGAGCCGCTGATCGCCATGCAAAAGGACGAGGCCCTGTCCGGTCTGGCGCGGGGCTTTGCATTCCGGATGGTCGAACATCTGGGGATCATTCAACGCGGTGCCGTGGCCAATGAGGTCAAGGAACTGGATCAGGACGCGCGCGGTGCCCTGCGCAAACATGGCGTGCGCTTTGGTCAGTTCACGATTTTCATGCCCTTGCTGCTTAAACCGGCACCTACGCGCTTGCGCCTTGTGCTGTGGTCGCTGGCCAATGGTCTGGACCAGTTTCCCGAGGCACCACCTCCCGGATTGGTAACGATACCCAACACGACATCCGAGCCTGATGGATATCTGTCGATGGCGGGGTATCGCGGTGCCGGAGAACGCGCGATACGCATCGATATGCTGGAACGGCTGGCTGACATGCTGCGCGGCGAAAACAGCCGCGGAGGTTTCGAGGCCAAGGCCGATATGCTGTCGATCACCGGCATGACACTGGAACAGTTTGCCGATCTGATGCAGGGGCTTGGCTATCGCGCTGAGAAGGGCGAACGCGCAAAGGTCAAACAGGCAGTTGCCGCTTTGGCGGAAGACGCGTCAGCGCGTCACGAGGGTGCTGAACTGACCGAAGCGGATGCCGAGGCACCTGCCGCCGAAGAACCTGCCGCAATCGTAGAGGTTGCAGCGAAACCAGGCGATGACGCGCCCGAGATGGAGGTGTTTTACACCTTTACCTGGGGCGGCAATCGTCCCGCACGTCAGGGTGGCCGTCCCGCAGAGCGTGGTGGAGAGCGGTCGGGAGGCAAACCTCGCGGCAAGCCGAAAGGAAAGCCCAAGGGCAAGCCGGATCGCGGTGAGAAAGCGCCTCAGCAGTTTTCGGCGCGTCCCCCCAAAAAGGGAAAGCAGATTGATCCTGACAATCCCTTTGCTGCGGCTCTGATGGGATTGAGGGATCAGAAGTAAGCCCTTTGGAGGCCTCTGAGGATAAACTGCGCCTGGATAAATGGCTTTGGCAGGCGCGGTTCTTCAAGACGCGATCAATGGCTACGCGCGAGATCAGCGCAGGCCATGTGCGCATCAACGGCGAAAAGACCGACAAACCAGCGCGCGCGGTTGGTCAGGGCGATGTTCTGACCTTCGCGCAGGCCCGCCGTGTCAGGGTTGTGCGCGTTGAAATTCTGGGCACGCGGCGTGGCCCGGCCTCTGAGGCGCAGACGCTGTACACCGATCTCAGTCCGCAAGAGAACAAAGCCCCGGACAATCCCGGTTTCGAAGGAAAAGGCCGCCCGACCAAGCGCGACAGAAGGTCACTTGATCTTTCTCGCCGAGAGACGCTTGAATGAAGGCCGCGCCTGATTTACTTGGGCTGAAAATGCCAAAAAGAGATGATCTCAGCCCATGACTTATGTCGTTATCGACAATTGTATCGCCTGCAAATACACCGATTGCGTAGAGGTTTGTCCCGTGGACTGCTTTTACGAAGGCGAGAACATGCTGGTGATACATCCGGATGAATGCATCGACTGTGGTGTATGCGAACCTGAATGCCCCGCAGATGCGATCCGCCCGGATACAGAGCCGGACATGGAAAAATGGGTCGAGTTCAATCGCAAGTATTCCGAAGCCTGGCCTGTGATCGTTACCAAGAAAGATCAACTGCCTGACGCCGAAGAGCGGGACGGTGAGACCGGCAAGTTGGAGAAGTATTTCTCGGAAGCGCCGGGCGAGGGCGGTTAAGCGATTCGCCAGCAACCGTGGCAATCCCACGATTCACGCAAACACAGTGCGTCACGGTTCTGGATTCGAGCCTTATTTTTATGTGTTGGGGATTGTTTCCGTAGGGTTCTCTTCCGAAAGGCACATTTTTGTGCTATGTTCTCCGAGATGTCTTTAACGAACGTATATATCCCGCACGCCGACAGGTGCCGGGACTCGTAAACAGCAACAGAATGAAACAGCTGCTCGGGGCAAACGGATTGGCCCGCGGTTGTTTTCGTGTCGCCTGAGCGTCTGGAAATGGAAAAAACGCATGAGCAAATCTAAGAAACTCGACTTCCGCCCGAATGAATATGTTGTCTATCCTGCGCATGGCGTCGGACAGATCTTGTCGATCGAAGAGCAGGAAGTCGCTGGGATCACGCTGGAACTGTTCGTGATCTCGTTCGAAAAAGACAAAATGACCCTGCGCGTGCCAACGGACAAGGCCACGTCGGTCGGAATGCGCTCGCTGAGCTCGCCCGATGTCATCACCAAAGCGATGACCACGCTCAAGGGCAAGGCCAAGGTGAAACGTGCTATGTGGTCGCGCCGTGCGCAGGAGTACGAACAAAAGATCAACTCAGGCGACTTGATCTCGATCGCCGAAGTGGTGCGCGACCTGCACCGCACCGATGACCAGCGCGAGCAGAGCTATTCCGAGCGTCAGCTTTACGAAGCCGCTCTTGAACGCCTGACCCGCGAAGTTGCTGCGGTAAGCGGCAATGACGAGGGTGCCGCGGCCAAGCAGGTGGATGATGTGCTGACATCCCGCGCGGCTGCCTAAAACCGGATTTCACCGGATTATAAAGGCCGCGCAGTGGTTTGCGCGGCCTTTTTTGTGTTGCGATCCCCTCAGATCATCGCGGCCAGCATCACAAGACAGGCGATTTCCGTGACCTGCTGCGTCGCCCCCAGCACGTCGCCGGTCTGACCGCCGATCTTTGCGCGCGCGATGGCCGCGCAAAATGCGACGGCCAGACATGTCGCAAGGATCAACGGCGCGGTCGCCGGACCCGCAATCAGGATCAGCAGCACGAACCCAAGGCCGGCTGACAAAGCTGCCGCCAGCACGGGTGGGGTTCCAACATGGTCGGATAATCCACCGGGGCGCACGCGGGGCAAGGCTGACATCATCGCCGGCAAGCCCAACCGGGATGCAACGGCTATGGCGATCAACAGCCAGATGCTGCTGGCCAGAACAAGGCTGATGGCCAGCCATCGCAGTCCAACTGACATCACCAGGGCAAGGACGCCATAGGTGCCGATATGGCTGTCTTTCATGATCTCAAGACGGCGCTCCACGCTCCAGCCTCCCCAAAAGCCGTCTGCCGTGTCGGCAAGCCCGTCTTCGTGCATGGCTCCGGTGAGGATGATCTGAAGGGCAAGGAAAACGCCGGCTGCAAGTGCGCCTGGCAATCCGGCGGCCAGCGCAAGTGCCGCGGCGCTTGCGGCAATGGCACCGACCACAAGCCCGACAAGTGGAAAGGCCCACACCGCCTGTGCCTGACGCTGAAAAGCTTCGTCACGCAACCTCGGAACAGGCAGGCGCGTCAGCAGCGCAAGGGCAACGGGGATATCCCGGATCCTGAAAGGGGCAGTGTCGTTTTCGCGCATGTCCGATCTGTATTCCGGTCTTGTGAGGTGCTGTGCTTCGGTTAAACACGCAGGCATACCAAGATGCAACGAGGCGTGGCCTATGCCTGATTTTGATGATTTTGAAGGGTTGCGCGCCCTTCTGAGTGCCGCTCCTGCGGCTGATGCCCAGGCACAGGCCGCGGCCCGGGAGCGCAACACCCAGTTGACCAAGCCCCCTGCCGCTTTGGGCAGGTTGGAAGATCTGGCGATCTGGTATGCTGGTTGGAGGGGAAATCCGCGGCCCGCTGTCTCGTCACCGCAGATCATCATTTTTGCGGGAAATCATGGCGTTGCAGCGCAAGGTGTCTCGGCGTTTCCGGCTGAAGTGACGGCGCAGATGGTGCTGAATTTTCAGGCCGGCGGCGCGGCGATCAACCAGCTTGCGCAGGTCGCTGGCGCGCGACTGGATGTGCATGCGCTGGATCTGGATCGCCCGACAGCAGATTTCACGCATGGCCCCGCGATGAGCGAGGCGGATTGCGTGATCGCTTTGCAAACAGGCTGGGATGCTGTCGATCCGGCAAGCGACCTGTTGGTCGTTGGCGAAATGGGCATTGGCAACACGACCTCGGCGGCGGCGATTGCCTGCGCGTTATTTGGCGGAGATGCGGCGGATTGGGCCGGGCGGGGCACCGGTGTGGATGATGCGGGGCTGGCCACTAAAGCCCGTGTTGTAGATGAAGGTGTTCAGCGGCATCGCGGCGGCGATGGGCTGGAGACATTGGCGCGGCTTGGCGGGCGCGAGTTGGCGGCAATGGCAGGGGCGATTGCGCGGGCGCGGACAGAGCGTATCCCGGTGATCCTTGATGGGTTCATCTGTTCGGCTGCGGCGGCCTGTCTGGCCCAGACCGAAGGACGGGCGCTTGAGCACTGCGTTGCCGGGCACCTCAGTGCAGAGGGCGCGCATGGGCGCTTGCTGGCGGCGTTGAACAAAACACCGCTGTTGTCTTTGGACATGCGGCTTGGGGAAGGGTCGGGCGCGGCGCTTGCCATTCAGGTGGTGAAAGCCGCCGTGGCCTGTCATTCGGGCATGGCGACATTTTCCGAGGCCGGTGTGGCGGACGGTTGAAACCTCAGGCGGATTTCTTGCTTGTGTCTTGCGAGCGGTTCAGGAGGGCAACCTCGAGTTCTTTCTCCAATTCCTTGGCGCGCGCGATATAGGCAGCATTTTCACTGGCCGGGATGTCCGGATCCCAGACTTCGGCCAGTTGTCGCACGGCGTATCTGTCATGGGCATAGAAGGTGCGTTCGGCCTCGGCGGCCTCGTATTCGCTCAGGCCGATATTCTCCAGAACATAGCGACCTGCACGCAGGCTACCGTCAAACATCTCGCGTACGATGTCATTGGCCCCTGCTTTGTACAGGCTGAACACATGGTTGCGGTCATGGGCGCGGGCAACGATGTGGATGTCAGGGCGTTCGCGGCGCGCATATTTGACCAGTTTGATCGCCGCGGCAGGATCATCCAGTGCGACCACCAGCACTTGGGCCTTGGCAAGCCCCGCCGCTTTGAGCAGTTCCGGACGTGTCGGATCGCCCAGAAACCCTTTGAAGCCAAAGCGGCGCATCAGCTGGATTGTTTGCATGTCGTGATCCAGAACGACCGTCTTGAACCCGCTGGCCTGAACCAACCTGTTCACGATCTGACCAAAGCGCCCGATACCGGCGATGATCACCGGGCCGACCTCATCGATCTCATCGGGCTCCTGCGTTGGCCCGGTCTCGACCATCCGGCGCGAGAGCTGGTCATAGAGGATGAACAAAAGTGGTGTGATCAGCATGGACAGGGCGATGACCAACAGCATTTTTTGCCCCAAATCCGCCGGTATCACGTTCTGCTGAAGCGAGAACGAGATCAGCACAAAGCCAAACTCACCCGCCTGAGCAAGGCCAAGCGTGAAAAGCCACTGGTCGCGGCCCTTCAGTTTGAAGGCTTTGCCCAACGCATAAAGCACCATCCCTTTGGCCAAGATCACCAGCAAAGCCAACCCGATCAGATCCCCCGGATCCGCCAGGAATGCCACAAAGTCGATACCGGCCCCGACCGTGATGAAAAACAGCCCCAGAAACAGGCCCTTGAAGGGCTCAAGGTCGCTTTCCAGTTCATGGCGGAACTCGCTGTTGGCCAGCACAACGCCCGCCAGAAACGCACCCAATGCCGGCGACAGACCCACCAGCATCATCAGGAATGAGATGCCCACCACGATCAACAGGGCAAGCGCGGTGTACATTTCGCGCAATCGCGCCAAGTGGATATAGCGAAATACCGGGCGTGTCAGATAGATGCCCGCCAGGATGACCGCAGCAATTGCACCAAGTGTCACAAGGGTGACGCCCCAGCCAGGCAACCCTTCGAC
Source organism: Aestuariivita sp. (assembly GCF_049276915.1). Taxonomy (NCBI): domain Bacteria; kingdom Pseudomonadati; phylum Pseudomonadota; class Alphaproteobacteria; order Rhodobacterales; family Paracoccaceae; genus Aestuariivita; species Aestuariivita sp. Next base: position 24,199 of record NZ_JBASXK010000169.1, read on the forward strand.
CAGAGAAAAGGTCATGCCACCATGGCCGTCACCATGACCAGCGTCGGTGCCGTGAGTCGTGCCATCATCGGCCAGCCGAGATGGAACCGAGAGCGCCAGCAAAGGCAGCGCCGCAAGGATCGGGATGACGGCAATGTCTTGTGTCAGCAGCACCGAGAAGGCCGAGCGCCCACCTCCTGTCTGCATCAATCCCTTTTCAGACAGGGTCTGCAGGACGATGGCCGTGGACGAAAGGGACAGGGCCAGACCGATGGCCAAAGCCTCGGTCCAGGGGCGCCCCATCGCCATCGCTGCGGCCGTCAGCACCAGGGTGGTGAGCACCACCTGAGCCCCTCCCAGCCCGATCAGCCGGTGGCGCATCGCCCACAGGGCGCGCGGTTCAAGCTCAAGCCCGATGAGAAACAGCATCATCACGACACCGAATTCTGCGACATGCTGCAGATCCTGCGTCTCGGATCCGACCAACCCCAGTACAGGGCCAATCATGATACCGGCCGCCAGATAGCCCAGAACCGACCCCAGCCCAAGACGGGCGGCGATCGGAACGGCGATCACGGCAGCGGCCAGATAGATCGAGGCCTGAAAGAGAAAGGTTTCCATGGTACTCCCGGGTGGTCAGGTGGGCAGCGGTGCGTCTTGTTTAAGCTGATCCATCACGATCTGGCTTTGAACTCGTGCAACAGCAGGGTGCGGCAGAAGCACCTCATGAATCAAGGTGTTGAGCGCTGCTAAATCGCTGCAATAGACGCGCAGCAGGTAATCTGCCTCCCCGGTCAGGGTCCAGGCGCTGATGACTTCGGGCCGCATCTTGATAAGTCGGGAAAAGCTTTCGGACTGTTCAGGGCCGTGGGTGGCCAGTTGGACCTGTACAAATCCCTGCACCGTCAGACCGATGCGCCCCGGGTCCAGCCTGGCCGAGTAGCCCTGAATATAGCCTTCCGACTCGAGCCGCTGGCGACGGCGGCCTGCCTGGCTGGGCGAAAGGTTGAGAATGTCGCCCAATTGTTGTGCCGTCAGGTGCGCATCTTTTTGCAGTGCGTCGAGCAATCTGGTGTCCATCTTGTCAAGCATGCGCGTGAACTCCGTATGAAATCTTACTGTAAAGCTGGATATGCGCATGCAAACGTCAAGGCGTAATGAAGAATGCGCAGAATACGCGCGAAATATTGCGTATCCTAAGCATAAGCGAACAGATTCATCAGAGGAGACGCGCTCATGGGACCTTTCCCGCATCACGCACCGCGTGCCGAGATTACAGATCAAAACCCTGCAGGAACAGATGGATTCGAATTTGTCGAATTCGCGCATCCCGAGCCCGAGCAGCTTCGTACCCTCTTTGCCAAGATGGGGTATGTCCATGTGGCCAATCACAAGTCCAAGCAGATCGAGCTTTGGCAGCAGGGGGATATCACCTATGTGATCAACGCCGAGCCGGGCTCTTTCGGCAATCGCTTTGTTGCTGAACACGGACCCTGTGCACCGTCCATGGCGTGGCGTGTGCGCGATGCGCAGCATGCCTATGATTATGCCGTGTCCAAAGGGGCAGAGCCACATCTGGACGATGACAAAACGGTCGATTGGCCTGCGATCAAGGGCATCGGCGGCTCTCTGATCTATTTCACCGATCAGTATTGGGACACCTCACCCTATAACGAGGAATTCGACTGGATCGCGCAATCCAAGCCAAAGGGGGAGGGGTTCTATTACCTCGATCACCTCACGCATAATGTGTTCAAGGGCAATATGGATGTCTGGTTCAAGTTCTACGGCGAGCTGTTCAATTTTCGCGAGATCCGGTTCTTTGACATTGCTGGCAAGTTCACCGGCCTTCTGTCGCGCGCGCTGACGTCACCTTGCGGTCGTATCCGAATTCCGATCAACGAAGATCGGGGAGAGACGGGTCAGATCGTGGCCTATCTCAAGAAATACAATGGCGAAGGCATTCAGCACATCGCGGTGGGAAGCAACGACATTTACGACAGCGTGGATGCGATTGCCGAAAATGGGATCACATTCATGCCCGGACCTCCCGCAGCCTATTATGCCCTCTCCAAGGATCGGGTTGTGGGCCATGAGGAACCGCTGGACCGGATGCAAAAGCATGGCATTCTGATTGACGGCGAAGGTGTAGTGGATGGTGGTGAAACCAAGATCCTGCTCCAGATCTTCTCGAAAACCGTAATCGGCCCAATCTTTTTCGAGTTCATTCAACGCAAGGGCGATGATGGGTTCGGCGAGGGGAATTTCAAAGCCTTGTTCGAAAGCATCGAGCAAGAGCAGATCGATTCCGGAGAGCTGGTAGGCGGATAAGGCCCAGGTCTGGCGCATGAAACAACACAGCCGCTTCCGGGTATACCCGGGGGCGGCTTTTTCATGTTCAGGATCTGGCTTGTAGCCGCGTTCAACCTGACGGGATCTTGAGCGTCACATTGCGCCCGCCCTTCTGATAGCGCAGTTCACTTTCGCCAATGGCGGAAATGCTGCCACCGTCGATGCGATCTCCGACCTGTACCTTTTTGTAGCGGCCATTGGGCAGCCGCACGAGGGCGCGACGGTTCGACGGGGTGCCATAGACCCCGATCAGGTTCACGCGGCGCAGGTTTATGGCGTTGTCGATTGTAGCCGCCCGCGCCACCGAGGCGGAAGACGGAATGTTTGGCACAACCGTGGGTGCCGGGGCGGCAACAGCCGCGGCAGAGGCAACTTGCGTGGCACCCCCTGTGGCGGCAGGCGTATTACGGTCGGCTTGTTCGACCAGACCGGCCATATTGGCCGGTCGCAGGCGCGGCGTGAGCGATGCAAGCACCGCTTGGGCTGTGGGTGTTTCGTCGCTTTCTTCTTCGGTTTTTTCGATCTCGGGACGCACAAGAGGGCGTACCCCCGATAACTCGCTCAGGGTCAGACCACCCAGTTGCGAGCGTTCGGTTTGCTCAACCAGATCAGCGGGCCGCAGCCTGGGGCGCAGGGTGATAAGGGCCTGTGTTGCCTCGTCGAGGTTCGGTGTCACCTCGAACCGCGTGGGGGTGGGCGGCGGAACCACCGGCGGACGGCCCAAGACGACCGTAAACCCTTCCGGGCTGAGCGCACCTTCGGGCGTCGGGATGATCCGTCCGTTCTCATCAAAGGCAAAACGCGATCCGGCTCCGGCAGGTGAGATCACCTGACCCAAAGGTTGATCGGTCAGAAAGCTGTCCTGCCGGGGCAGCGCCACGGCGTCTCGTGCATCGACCGATCCGTCGATGGATGTCAGGTAGAGATCATCAAGGCTGACCATTCCCGCTTCGGTGGGCGGTTCGGGTGCCCGTTGCCAGATGCCGGTCACGGCGTAACGTGCTTCTGCTGTCGTCTCATCAGGCGGCGCAGGCGCGTTCGGCTCTTCGCGCAGCGCATCGAGAACAGCGGCGTCCGTGTCCGTGAGGCCGGGTTCCGGCGTGGACAGTGCGGCAAGGTCTTGAGTTGCTGCCGGTTCGGGGGCGACGGGGCGAGGCAGCGCCTCTTGAGGGACCTGAGCCGCGCGCACAGGTTCGTCACGCTTGAACAGAGACGACACACCGTCATCCAGAAACACCGAGGCCCAAGCCGCGACACCTGCAAGGAACAGCAACAGCACCGTGGTCAGGATAAGACCCAGATGGCGTGGGCTTCCGCCCACTTTGTCTTTGTCGCGCATGCCAAAGATGGTCATCCGCTCACGCTCATCCGTTTCGGACAATGCGGGTTTTGCGGGCTTGCGCGGCACCTTGATTTTCGGTTCTGCAGCACCGATCGGTGCGGGTGCGGGTGGAACTGCCGCGCCAACGGGTGGTGCCGGTTTCGGTGTGACGTGTTCCTCTGGCTCTGGCGTGCGCTCGGGCATGTCAGCCACAGGCTCAGATGATCGGTGGCTCAGGAATCGTGCAGCCCAAGTCTGGGCTTCGGGCTTTTCGGCGATCTGAGCCGGGTCCGCTTTCAGGGACGCTGCCAGAGCCGTCGGGTTGGGTGTGGGGTTATCGTCGTCATCGATCCGGGGCGATATCGTCGAGCGTGTTGCCCCGCCAAGGGCCGGAGCCACACCGGCGCGACGGCTCGAAAAGCCGGGAACGACCTCGCCGGGGGCATCCTCAGCGTCAGGTAGCGGGTCGGCCTGCGCAGGCAAGACGGGGTCAGCCTGCTCTGGTTGGATTGGTTCCGCGCTTTGTGCGACTACATCCGTCTGTTGGGTCGACGCGACCTCGACCCCTGCAGAAGGCTCTTGAGAAGACGACAGCTTTGCGACCTGCGGTTCCGGCGGCAGGTCATCCAGTGATCCGATGATCACGACGGCGACGCCGTCCGGTTCTACGCGCTGACCGTTTGCCAGCGCGGTTTCGGAAAACGAGGTGGGCCCAAAGAAAGGTTCACCCAGAAACGCCTCATTGCCCGGAATGGCTACAAAGCTGAGGGGGTTGAAGCGATGTTCCAGCGCAAAGCTTTCCGCCTCTTCCAGAGTTTCGCGGGCGACCGCTGCCACATGGGTCAGCGGACCGTCGACACAGATGTCATAGACAAGGGCTTCGACCGGATAAGGCGTTGCGCCATCCAGTGCCGCGCGGACCTTGTTTATGCGGTCCGCAGTCGAAACATGGCCGGTATCGACGCTCAGATACCGGATCTGGTCATTCGGGATGATCAGCTTGGTGCGAAAGGCTGGGCCGCTCAGGTCAACGGCGGTTTGGCGCAATCGTGACAAAGCCAGAGCAAGCTCAGCCGCATCAAGCGACACCATACCCGCCTTGCGCCAACCGCCTGCCGCGCGCGCAAGCAAGCCGATCCCCTCAAACGAGAGTGAAAGAGCAAGGTCGGGTTTCATCGTTAAGTTTGTACTCCCGGCACGCGGCGCGGTGCCTTTACCGCTGAAAGTTAGTTTAAGGCAGGACTGTGCCAAGGAAAAGTAAAAGACGATCCTGATGCTTGCAGGTTTTGTGTTAGAAAGTCAGGGTTCGGACATGATTTCAGGAGATATTGCATGAGACTTGCTGCATTGACGCTTTCACTTGGGCTGGTTTTCGCCGGTAGCACCGTGGCGCTGGCCGAACAGACCCTGCGGATGATCTCCGTATCGGGGCAGGGTGAGGTTGCGGCCGAACCGGATATGGCAACGGTTCGGATCGGAGTGACATACGAATCCGCCGAAGCATCAGAGGCCATGGCGCAGACCTCCCAAGGTGCCTCCAAGGTGCTTGCCCGACTTCAGGAAGCCGGAATCGCTCCTCGGGATTTGCAAACCGGCTCGATATCTTTGAACCCGGTATGGTCGAACAACCGTCAGACAGATGAGCCAGCCCGCATCACCGGCTTTGTCGCCTCGATTTCCGTTACAGCGCGGGTTCGCGCGCTTGAGACGCTGGGCTTTGTGCTGGATGCAGTTGTCAGCGACGGTGCCAACCATTTGGGGGGTATTCAGTTCGGATTTCAGAACCCCGATCCGCTCATGGACGAGGCGCGTCGCCGGGCGGTGGCGGATGGACAGGCCAAAGCCAGGTTGCTGGCTGACGCTGCCGGTGTCGCGCTGGGCCCGCTGCAATCCATGTCGGAATTCGGCGGGGCACCCCGGCCCGAAAGCTTTGCGCTGGCCTCGCGTGCCGCGGACATGCCCATCGCTACTGGAGAGTTGAGCCTGTCGGCAAATGTGTCGATGGTCTACGCGATTGGCGAATAACGATCGGGGCGTTGCGTTGCCCGCCAAGGCGGCAGGCTGCGCTGGGGCGGAATTTTTTGACAAAATCAGGGTTTTGGGTCAGCCATGCGCCTCGTATAGTAGGTGCAAAGAGACACCGGCACTCAACAGTCGGGCAGGGCAAACATGGCGCAAATGCAGGCAGATCGGCAGAGCTTTAACATCCTGATCATCGGTCAGGCCGGTCGCTTGGGCTATGAGGCTTTGATGTTTGCAGCATCCCTGCGTCACGCCAGCCCGGGCTTTGCGGGCCGCCTGATCGTCGCCACGCCACAGCCTGGTGCGAAATGGTCGCGTGACCCCTCGCTGCGTGATCCCGAGATCGTCAGCGCGCTGCAAGGGCTGGGTGCCGAGATCGTACCCTTTGAGAACGTCCATTTCGGCGAAAAATACCCCTACGGCAACAAGATCGAGGCCTTGAAGGTGCTTCCCGACGGTGAGCCCTTCGTTTTCTTTGATACGGACACGCTGATTACCGATGAGTTGAACGACGTTCCGTTTGATTTTGACAGACCGACTGCTTCGCTCAAGCGGGAAGGCACCTGGCCGGTGTTGGAGCTTTATGGCCCCGGATACACCGAGACGTGGAAATCGCTATATGACCTGTTCGGACTGGATTTCGAGAGTTCGTTGGATCTGGCCCAGCCAGATGAATACTGGCGCAGATACCTCTACTTCAACGCGGGGTTTTTCTTTTTCCGCTGTCCAAAGGAATTCGGCGACCGGTTTCTGAGCTATGCTTTGCGCATTCGCGATGACGCGCCCAAGGAGTTGGTCTGCCAACCTCTTGATCCCTGATTGGATCAGGTGGCACTGCCTTTGGTGATCCATTCCTTTGGCGGAGGGCGCGATGCGCTGGCCGAAGGTTATCTCGACGGCAAAACCACCTGTCACTACCGGCTTTTGCCTTTGCTTTATGCACGTGAGAGCGACCGGGTGGTCGAGGTGCTGGAAGAGATTGCTGCACCCAACAGGATCAAGAAGGTGCTCAAGCAATATGAACCGATCAAGCGCATGGTCTATCAGGCGCGCGGGCAAAAGGTGCGGGACCTGTTCGACCGCAATCACCTGCCGCGTAAAGAACAGGCCATTCGCAACCGTATCAAGCGCGAAGGCTTCTGGATGCGCTGAGCGTTCCTGATCCGGCTGGTATCCGGGCACATTTCGCGCCAAGATCAGCCATGTTCGACGACCGTCCCCTCACCTTGCGCACCTTGCTGCGGCTGTTCTGGTTGCGCGTGGCCGTGACCTGGGCTCTCACGCTTCTGGAAACCGGATTGTGGGTGATGTTGCCGCTGCTTTTGGGGATCACCATCGACGGGCTGTTGCTGAACGAGATGGAGGCATTCTGGCACCTGTGCGCGGTTCTGGCGGCCCTTGTGGTCGTGGCCGTGTTGCGCCAACTGATCGACACGCGCGTTTTTGGCACCATGCGGGTGGAACTGGGACAGGTTCTGGCGGCGCGCAACCGCGACCTGCCGGTCTCGGCGCTGAATGCGCGGGTGCTGATGGCGCGCGAATTGGTGGATTTCCTGGAACAAGAGGTACCGGTGCTCATGGCGGCAGTGGTGCAGCTTGTGGCGTCGGTGATCATCCTGTTCACCTATCACTGGGTTCTGGCGGGGACTGCTCTGCTGGCGGGCGGTGCGATGCTGGCGATCTACACTGCCTTTCATGACCGGTTCTTCCGCCTCAATCGGGCGATCAACGCGCGCGCGGAAAAACAGGTGCGCCTGCTTGATACCCGGACGGGACCGGCCTTTGGCCGCCACCTGCGCCTGCTGCGGCACTGGGAGGTGCGCCTGTCAGATACCGAGGCTTTGGTCTATGGGTTGATCTATGCAGTGCTGATGGCGCTTGTGGTGGTCAATCTGGGTTTCACCGCCCTTGTCATGGTCGCAAGCGCCGGGGCGATCTTCGCGATTGTCACGTACTCGTGGGAGTTCATGGACGCCGCCTTCAACCTGCCCGAGGCGCTGCAGCAATGGTCGCGCCTGTCCGAGATCATCGCGCGGATCAACAAGACGACAACCGCCCCGAATTCCTGAAGACGGGGCGACGCGCGACCAAGACCAGTTGTGTCAGCGCGGGCGATCCCCTATCGAAGTCACTGAATTGCATGTGAGGAGACATCCCATGACCGACGGCCCAAGCTATGGCTTTGACACTTTGCAGATCCACGCGGGCGCACGCCCGGATCCGGCAACCGGTGCGCGCCAGACGCCCATCTATCAGACCACCGCTTATGTGTTCCGCGATGCTGAGCATGCTGCAGCACTCTTTAACCTGCAGGAAGTGGGTTACATTTATTCCCGACTGACCAACCCGACCGTGGCGGTGCTCCAAGAGCGGATTGCCACGCTTGAAGGGGGCGTAGGAGCCGTGTGCTGTTCGTCAGGACATGCCGCGCAGATCATGGCCTTGTTCCCGCTGATGGAACCGGGGCGCAACATTGTCGCCTCTACCCGCCTTTACGGCGGTACCGTCACGCAGTTCAGCCAGACGATCAAACGCTTTGGCTGGTCAGCGACATTCGTGGATTTTGATGATCTGGATGCGGTCAAAGCTGCCATCAATGACGACACTCGCGCGATTTTCTGTGAATCCATCGCCAACCCTGGTGGCTATATCACGGATCTGCCCGCCATTGCCGCAATCGGTGATGCGGCCGGCATTCCGCTGATCGTGGATAACACCTCGGCCACGCCCTATCTGTGCCGGCCCATCGAACATGGGGCGACGATTGTCGTGCATTCCACAACGAAGTACCTGACCGGAAATGGCACCGTCACCGGGGGCTGTGTTGTTGATTCAGGCAAGTTCGACTGGTCAGCCTCTGACAAGTTCCCGTCGCTGAGCCAGCCTGAGCCTGCCTATCACGGCCTGCGCTTTCACGAGACCTTCGGGCCTCTGGCCTTCACCTTCCATGGTATTGCCATCGGTCTGCGCGATCTGGGCATGACGATGAACCCCCAGGCCGCGCATTACACCCTGTGCGGGATCGAAACACTGAGCCTGCGCATGGAGCGTCACGTCGAAAACGCCGAGAAGATTGCCAAATGGCTCGAGGCGGACGACCGGGTTGACTATGTGACCTATGCGGGTTTGAAAAGTTCCCCCTATTTCGACCGGGTCAAGAAGATCTGCCCGAAGGGCGCGGGCGGGCTTTTCACCTTTGCGGTGAAGGGCGGGTATGATGCCTGTGTGAAGCTGGTGAACACTCTTGAGATATTCAGCCATGTGGCCAACCTGGGCGACGCACGTTCGCTGATCATCCATTCGGCCTCGACGACTCACCGACAACTGACCCCCGAACAACAGCGCGCTGCCGGCGCGGCCCCTGAAGTGGTGCGTGTGTCGATCGGGATCGAGGATGCCGATGATCTGATCGCCGATCTTGACCGCGCCCTGGCGGCGACGACACGCTGAATGCTGACCGGGGGCTATGCCCCGGTACTGCACACCCAGTGCAAGCTATCTGATCCCCAAGACAGAGCCTGCGCGTTTTTGGGGATCAGGCGCAGCATGCGGGAGCGCTGCTGAGTCCGCTGGCGAACGCACATGGCGACGAGATTTCTTGGCAGATTCTATGCAAGAG
>NZ_JBASXK010000170.1:0-85261 GCF_049276915.1 Aestuariivita sp.
GGGTCTAAGTAGAAAAGCCGACGATAGGGGTCAAGCCCCAAAACAGGCCGTTTTGCAGCAGCAGACTGGATTTGCCTGCGGACCCCGTCTATATGCGCGCAATGGCTGAACGCAGGGATACCGGGCTGCCCTTCATGAAGATGCATGGGCTGGGAAACGACTTTGTCGTGATCGACAGCCGTGCGCGCGATTTTGAGGTCAGCGCAGCTCTGGCGCGCGCTCTGGGCGACCGGCATCGCGGTGTGGGCTTCGACCAGCTGGCGGTGATGACAAACGGGTCAGGCGATGTGCATCTCACCTTCTATAATTCCGACGGATCGACCTCGGCCGCCTGCGGGAATGCCACCCGTTGCATCGCGCGTCATGTGATGGATGAAGCCGGATTGACCCGGCTGCATCTGACCACCGCGCGCGGCGATCTTTATGCGCGGGATCTGGGCGACGGGATCACATCGGTCAACATGGGCCAGCCCCAGCTTGACTGGCACGAGATCCCACTGGCCCATGCGATGGATACATTGCATCTGCCAATCGACGGCGATCCGGTGGCGACGGGCATGGGCAATCCCCATTGCACCTTCTTCGTCGAGAATGCCGAGACCGTGGATCTGGCCACATTCGGGCCGATCCATGAACATCACGATCTCTTTCCCGAGCGCACCAATGTGCAGGTGGCCCAGATCATCGGCCCCGACCATATCCGCATGCGGGTCTGGGAGCGCGGCGTGGGCATCACGCTGGCCTCGGGATCGTCTTCCTGCGCAACAGCCGTGGCGGCCGCGCGGCGCGGCCTGACCGGGCGGTGCGTCCGGATTGATCTGGACGGCGGCACCCTGCAGGTCGAATGGGGCGAAGACGGCGTCTGGATGACCGGCCCGACAACGCATGTCTTCTCGGGGACATTGACTCCCGCCTTTCTGGAGGGGCTGACATGAGCGCGCCGCTCTTCACCACGCTCGGCTGTCGGCTCAACGCCTACGAGACCGAGGCCATGAAAGAGCTGACCGCCCAGGCCGGTTTGCAGAACGCGGTGGTGATCAACACCTGTGCCGTGACCTCCGAAGCCGTCCGCAAGGCGCGTCAGGAGATCCGCAAGCTGCGCCGCGAAAATCCCGGTGCCCGCCTGATCGTCACAGGCTGTGCGGCCCAGACTGAACCGGAAACCTTTGCCGCGATGGATGAGGTCGATGCCGTCATCGGCAATGTCGAAAAGATGCAGCCCGAGACATGGGGCCGTCTGGCCTCTGATTTCATTGGCGAGACCGAGGCCGTCCAGGTCGACGACATCATGTCCGTCACCGAAACCGCAGGGCACCTGATCGACGGGTTCGGCACGCGCAGCCGCGCCTATGTTCAGGTGCAAAATGGCTGCGATCACCGCTGCACCTTCTGCATCATCCCCTTTGGCCGGGGCAATTCACGCTCGGTTCCGGCGGGCGTGGTTGTCGAGCAGATCAAACGCCTGGTGGGTCGCGGCTATAACGAAGTCGTGCTGACCGGAGTGGACCTGACCTCATGGGGCGCAGACCTTCCTGCCGCACCCAGGCTGGGCGACCTGGTCATGCGCATCCTGAAACTGGTGCCGGATCTGGCGCGGTTGCGGATCAGCTCGATCGACAGCATCGAGGTAGACGAAAATCTGATGGCAGCCATCGCAACGCAACCGCGCCTGATGCCACATCTGCATTTGTCGCTTCAGCATGGCGATGACCTGATCCTGAAACGGATGAAACGTCGCCACCTGCGCGATGATGCCATCCGGTTCGCCCAGGAAGCCCGTCGGCTGCGCCCGGACATGACCTTTGGCGCCGATATCATCGCCGGCTTCCCGACCGAGACCGAGGCGCATTTCGAGAACTCTCTGAAGCTGGTCGAGGAATGCGGGCTGACCTGGCTGCATGTGTTCCCCTATTCTCCGCGCCCCGGCACCCCGGCTGCCCGCATGCCACAAGTCGATGGCCGCGCGATCAAGGCCCGCGCCGCCCGTCTGCGCGCCGCCGGAGAGCAGGCCGTGACCCGCCATCTGAGCGAACAGATCGGCAAATCCCACCGCGTCCTTATGGAAAACCCGCATATGGGACGAACCGAACAGTTCACCGAAGTGACATTCGATGCGCCCCAGACAGAAGGCCAGATCGTGGCTGCACGCATCACCGGGGCCGACACGCAACGCCTGAGCGCCACGGCCAGCCTGTAACGTCACACCCAGATCGCCGTGCGCGCGTTCAACGTTCTCACCCGCGCGCGCACCTGATCTGACACAGGACCCTCGCGCGGGGCATCTTTCAGCGTGCTGAACCAATGCTCGGGCGTATTGCGCCCCTGCCGGTTGCCCGGAAAGGTCAGGGCGCGCAGCACGGACTGTGCCTCGGGTGGCAGGCGTTCGGGGATATCATGGCCGTTCATCACGCCCCAGACACCGGTCCAAAGCCGCCCCACCGTCCAGGGGTTGTACCCGCCCCCGCCCAGCGCCAGAAACCGGGGCGCGACCCTCATCAGCCCCGCGACAATCGCCCAATGCGCCCTGTTGGACAGCGACAGGTGGGCCAGCGGATCCTCTTCAACCGCATCCGCCCCGCATTGCAGCACAATGGCTTCGGGACGGAACGCGGTCACCTGCGGCAGGATCAGGTCCTCGCGGATCAGCGCCATGTCACGGTCATTCAGCCCGCGCGGCACCGGCAGGTTCAGCGCATTGCCGCCGGCGTCATCACTCAGCAGGCCGGTACGGGGCCAGAGGCCCTCTTCATGGACCGAGATCATCAAGAGGTCGGGATCCCCGCCAAAGCCCGTCTCGACCCCGTCCGGGTGATGGGCGTCGATATCGACATAGGCGATCCGCCGGATGCCCTGCGCGCGCAGCGACAACATCGCCAGCACCGGATCATTGAGATAACAAAAGCCGTTCGCCCGCCCCGGCATACCGTGATGCGTACCGCCTGCCGGGTTATAGATCATCCCCGGTTGCCTCAGCAGTTCGCCCGCCAGGATGGAGCCACCAGCAGCGGTGGCGGGCCGCCGGAAGATCTCGGGAAAGACCGGATTGGACACCGTGCCAAGGTGAAAGCGCGCCGTCTCTTCCGCCGTGACGCTCTGGTTGGCTTCGGCGCGTTGCAGGGCCTCGACATAGGCCGGGTCATGCCAGTTGATCAAGGCCGCCGGCTTGGCGCGCGGCGAGGCAATGAACTGTGCGGCAGGCAGCCAGCCCAGCGCGCGCGATAGATCCATGACCGTGGATACCCGTGGCACGCGCAACGGGTGCCAGCGACCATAGCTGGAGGTTCTGTAAATCTCGGATCCGATAAAGCGGGGCGTCATGTGCTGAAAGGATAGAGCAAGTGGCGGCCATGCAAAGGCCTCTGCCCGCAGCATCTGGACCCGCGGCCCGCCGCGCCCTAACGTCGGCGCAATGGTGCGCTATACGTTCAAACGTCTGCTCTCTCTGATGCTCAGTCTGGCGATTGCCAGCCTGGTGATTTTCTTTGTGATCGAGGTCGCCCCCGGTGATCCTGCACAGTTCATGCTGGGGATGAACGCTCAGCCCGATACGGTCGCTGCCTTGCGCGCCGAACTGGGGCTCGATGTGCCCAAATGGGAGAGGTATCTCAACTGGGTCGGCGGGATGCTGGTGGGCGATTTCGGCACCTCTTATACCTATCGCACGCCGGTGGCCGGGATGATCGCTGACCGGATGTGGGTCTCGCTGCCGCTGGCGCTCTATGCGCTGACCCTGTCCACCTTGATTGCCTTTCCCGCAGGGATCTATGCCGCGGCACGCCGGGGCACGCCGGGTGACGTCGCTGTGATGGGGGCCACGCAACTGGGTGTGGCGATTCCGAATTTCTGGTTTGCCATGATGCTGGTGCTGGTCTTTGCCATCAACCTGCGTTGGTTCAGCGCCGGTGGCTTTGCCGGTTGGGACGATGGGCTTTGGACGGGTCTGCATTCCCTGACGCTGCCTGCGATTGCCCTTGCATTGCCGCAGGCGGCCATTCTGGCACGCGTCATGCGCTCGTCGCTTCTGGATATCCTGGGGGAAGATTTCATGCGCACCGCCCGCGCCAAGGGGCTGACACGGCGACAGGCGCTGTGGCGACACGGCCTGCGCAACGCGCTGATCCCGGTTCTGACGATCATCGGGCTACAGTTTGCATTCCTGATCGCGGGCGGCATCATCATCGAACAGGTGTTTTACCTCCCCGGCCTCGGGCGGCTGATCTTCCAATCCATCAGTTCACGCGATCTGATCGTCGTTGAATCGGTCGTCATGCTGCTGGTCTTTGCGGTGATCGTGGTGAATTTCCTTGTGGATCTGGCCTATGCGATCGTCGACCCAAGACTGAGGTCACGCACATGAGGCGCAACCTGATTCTTGGCGCGCTGCTGTCCTCGCTGTTCTTGCTGGCCGCGCTTGTGTCCTTTGTCTGGACGCCTTTCGAACACACCCAGATGAACATCCCCGAAAAACTGCAAAGGCCCAATGCAACGCATTGGCTGGGCACGGATCATTTCGGGCGCGATATCCTTTCCATGCTCATGGTGGGCGCGCGCACCTCGATTGCCGTGGCCCTTGTGGCGGTGGGCATCGGCATGTCTCTTGGTGTCCCTCTTGGACTGGCGGCGGCCGCGCGCAAAGGGTCATGGCTGGACGAGCTGATCATGCGCACCAATGACCTGATCTTTGCCTTTCCGTCGCTGGTCATCGCCATTCTGATCACCGCCGTGTTCGGAGCCGGCGCGATCAATGCGATCATTGCCATCGGCATCTTCAACATCCCCGTCTTTGCGCGGATCACGCGGGGGGCCGCATTGTCCCTGTGGGAGCGGGAATTCATCATGGCGGCCCGCGTGTCGGGCAAGTCGGCCACGCGCATCAGCTTCGAACATATCCTGCCCAATGTCGCCAACCTGTTGATCGTGCAGGGGACAATCCAGTTTTCCCTTGGCATTCTGGCCGAAGCCGGACTGTCCTATGTCGGCCTGGGAGCCCAACCACCCACGCCCAGCTGGGGGCGGATGCTGGCGGATGCGCAGACAATGGTCAGCATCGCGCCGCATCTGGCCCTGATGCCCGGAGTGGCCATCATCCTCACCGTGCTGGGGCTGAACCTGATGGGAGATGGGCTGCGCGACTATCTCGACCCAAGGCTCAGGGTGGCGCGGACATGAGCGAGGCCATTCAGACCACACCCGCGGTTGACGGCACCGGCGTTCGGTTGCTTTCCATCCGCAACCTCTCGCTGTCGATCCACGGCACGGCGATCCTGAAGGACGTATCGCTCTCCATCGCGCCCGGAGAAATCCACGCGGTGACCGGCGAATCCGGCTCGGGCAAGTCGATGACCGCCTTCACCGTCATGCAACTTTTGCCCAACGGCGCACGGGCGACAGGTCAGGTGATGCTGGATCATATCGACATCCTGCAGGCCTCCGAAGCACAGATGTGCACCCTGCGCGGCAATGATATCGGCATGGTGTTTCAGGAACCGATGACCGCGCTCAACCCGGTCAAGACCATCGGCGATCAGGTGGCCGAAACCATTCTCATCCACAAGGCTCTGCCACCGGCCGAGGCCCGCGCCCGCGCCCGCGCCGTGCTGGACCGCGTAGGCCTGCCCGCCGATCGCTTTGCGCTATCGCGATACCCCCATGAACTCAGCGGCGGACAACGCCAGCGCGTCGTCATCGCCATGGCCATCGCGCTGCGCCCCAAACTGCTGATCGCGGATGAACCGACAACGGCTCTGGACGTCACCACGCAGGCGCAGATCCTGGATCTGCTCAAGGGCCTCGTCGCCGAAGAGGGCATGGGGATGCTGATGATCACCCATGATCTGGCCGTGGTCGCCGATATGGCCCACCACATCACCGTCATGCGCAAGGGCGAGGTGGTCGAATCCGCACCAACCGCCCAGCTGCTAGCGCATATGCAGCATGACTATACCCGCATGCTGTTTGCGGCCTCGACCCATCAGGTGGACCTGCCTGCCAAACCCGCGCCCCGCCCTCTGCTTGAGCTGCGCAACGTATCACGCGACTACCGCCTGCCCCGCACGCATCTGTTCAGCACACCGGGCCAGTTTCGCGCCGTCAACAACGTCACCTTCACCATCGACAAGGGAGAACGCCTGGGTCTGGTCGGAGAATCCGGTTGCGGAAAATCCACGCTCACCCGCGCGATTCTGGGTCTCGAACAGGTCCAGCACGGCGAGATCAGGCTGGACGGCGAACCCGTCTTTTCCGGCCACAGGCCCAATCTGGCAGTCCGGCGCAAAATGCAGGTGGTGTTTCAGGACCCCTTCGGCAGCTTCAACCCCCGCCACCGCGTCGACCGCCTGATCACCGAACCCTTCCACCTTCTCGACAACCCGCCCCGTGGAGCCGAACGCGAGGCCGCCATTGCAGAAGCCCTCACCGCAGTCGGCCTGACCGCCTCGGATGCACGCAAGTATATCCATGAGTTCTCGGGCGGACAGCGCCAGCGGATCGCCATTGCACGCGCGCTGATCATCCGCCCCGAACTGATCCTGTTTGACGAGGCGGTCAGCGCGCTTGATGTATCCGTGCGCGCGCAGATCCTTGATCTGCTGGCCGATCTGTGTCGCCAGTACGATCTGACATATCTGTTCATCAGCCATGACCTCAGCGTCGTGCGATCCGTCACCGACCGCGTTCTGGTCATGAAATCCGGCGAAATCGTCGAACAGGGCGACACCCAGAGCGTCTTTGCCAACCCCCAACACCCCTATACCCGCGCCTTGATTGCAGCCGCGCCGATCCTGCCCGATCTGAACCAGGGCGCAGCATGACGCGCGCGCCCGATATACGCCCGCTGGCCCCGGCAGATCGCGCCGCATTCGTCGCGCTTGTCAGCCTCTATCTGGCTGAAATTGCCCCCACGCTCGCCCCCCCGGCAACGGAACGTATCGCGCGCTCCTGGAGCGATCCCGACCGCTTTGCCTTCACGCTCCATGACGGCGGCCTCGTCGGGTTCGCGCTGATCACACGGCTTGCCAATGGCACGCATGAGATGAGCGAATTCTACATCGCCCCGACCCATCGCAAGGCCGGTCTGGGGCGGGCGATGGTTGGTGCCATCCTGCCCCGCTTTCCCGGTCGCTGGCAATTGGGCCTGGCCAAGGGATCGCCCGGCGCGCGCGACTTCTGGACGCGCGCCCTGGCCGACTACCCGATCAAACGCGGCCCCCCGCTTACGCCCAACCAATCCGCAAGCCTGCATTTCACCGTCAAGGAAACCCCGACATGACCAACCCCATCTGGTTTGACCCCTCTCTCTGTCTGATCGCCGGAGATTGGGTGCCCGCGACAGGCGGCGACACCCTGCCTCTGATCAACCCCTCGGACGGCAGCGAACTGGCGCGCATCGCCCGCGGCACCGGCGCGGATATCGACCGTGCCGTCAGCGCCGCCCAGAGCGCGCTCAGCGGCGACTGGGGCGGCATGAGCGCGCTTGAACGCGGGCGCATCCTGACGCGACTGGGGCAGTTGGTGCTTGAACGGGTCGAAGATCTGGCCCAGCTCGAAGCCGCGGATGTCGGCAAACCCCTCACCCAGGCGCGCGCCGATGCCGTGGCGCTGGCGCGCTATTGCGAGTTTTACGGTGGCGCGGCCGATAAGGTCATGGGCGAAACCATCCCCTATCTCGAAGGCTACACGGTCTATACGCTGCGCGAACCCCATGGGGTGACGGGTCATATCGTGCCGTGGAATTACCCGATGCAGATCATCGGGCGCTCGGTGGGGGCCGCCCTTGCAATGGGCAATGCCTGCGTGCTCAAGCCCGCCGAAGAAGCCTGCCTGACCGCTCTGGCCTTTGCCCATCTCGCACAGGAGGCCGGCGTGCCGACGGGTGCGCTCAATGTCATACCCGGTCTCGGGGCCGAGGCCGGCGCGGCGCTGTCAGCCCACCCCGGTATCCACCACATCTCGTTCACCGGATCGGTCGCCACCGGGGCGCTGGTTCAGGCCGCAGCCGCTCGCAACGTGGTGCCTGTCACGCTTGAACTGGGCGGCAAATCCCCCCAGCTTGTGTTCGAGGATGCCGATCTGGACGCCGCCCTGCCCTTCCTTGTGAATGCCGGGATCCAGAATGCCGGGCAAACCTGCTCGGCCTCCTCGCGCATCCTGGTTCAGCGCGGCGTCTATGACACGGTGCGCGCGCGCATGTCCGAGGCCTATGCCCGGCTCACCGTCGGCCCCGCGATCCAAGACCTGCGCGTCGGCCCTCTCATCTCGCCCCGCCAGAAACAGATCGTCGAGGGTTTTCTTGCACAAGGCGCAGACCTGCCGATCGCCGGACAGGGCCAGCTGTTGCAGACCGCTCCGGCCACAGGGGCCTATGTCATCCCGACCCTCTTTGCCGATGTGCCGCCTGATCACAGATTGGCCCGTGACGAGATTTTCGGCCCCGTCCAGGTGCTGATCCCCTTTGACACTGAAGAGGACGCGATCCGCATCGCCAACGGCACCGACTATGGCCTTGTCGCCTCCATCTGGACAAGCAACGGGGCGCGGCAAATGCGACTGGCCAAACGGCTGCGGGCCGGACAGGTCTTCATCAACAATTACGGCGCGGGCGGTGGCGTGGAACTGCCGTTCGGCGGTGTCGGAAAATCCGGCCATGGCCGCGAGAAAGGCTTCGAGGCGCTCTATGGTTTTTCCACGCTGAAAACCGTGGCGGCCCATCACGGCTGATCTATTGCCCAACCAGCCCTTGCAGGCCTCCCCTCTTCGCGGCATCGTCCACAAGAACGGAGGATGACCCATGCAACTGACAGGAAAGACGGCGATCGTAACAGGCGGAGCCTCGGGCTTTGGCGCAGGCATCGTGCAGGCCTTCGTCGCTCAGGGCGCACGGGTGATGATCGCGGACATCAACGGTAAGGCCGCAACCGCACTGGCCGCCCAGATTGGCGCCCAGGCCATCGCCCAACAGGTCGATGTCGCCAATGGCTCTTCGGTGAACGCCATGGCGGAGGCTGCCATCGCGGCCTTCGGCCATGTCGATATCCTGGTCAACAATGCCGGTGTCACCCATATGCCCACCCCGCTCGAAGACGTCAGCGAAGATGAATTCGACCGCGTTCTGAACGTGAACGTGAAATCCGTGTACCTGACCGCGCGCGCATTGGTGCCCCATATGAAATCGCGCGCATCAGGCGCGATCCTAAACATCGCCTCGACAGCCGGCCTCTCCCCGCGCCCCAATCTCAACTGGTACAATGCCTCAAAGGGCTGGATGATCACCGCAACCAAGACCATGGCCGTGGAACTCGCCCCGAAAGGCCTGCGCGTAAACGCCCTCTGCCCCGTTGCCGGTGAAACCCCGCTGCTCAAAAGCTTCATGGGCGAAGACACGCCCGAAATGCGCGCCAGGTTTCTCTCCACCATCCCCATAGGGCGCTTTTCCACCCCCGACGATATGGGCAGCGCCGCCGCGTTCCTGTGCTCAGACGCCGCCTCGATGATCACCGGCGTCGCCCTCGAAGTCGATGGCGGCCGCTGTATCTGACCCCCGCTTCTTTCTGGTCCCAAATACCCATCCCAAAGGCAGCCCATGCATCCCGGCCCCCGCAATCTGATCACTGACATTTCCGGCCTTCATGTGGGCAATGCCCGCGACGATCTGCTGAAATCCGGAGCCACGGTGCTGACGTCCGACCGACCTTTCGTGGCCTCGGTCAATGTGATGGGCGGAGCACCGGGGACACGGGAAACCGATCTGCTGGCCGCCGACAAATCGGTGGTGGCCATCGACGCGCTCTGCCTGGCGGGCGGCTCCGCCTATGGGCTGGACGCCTGTTCGGGTGTGATGGACGGATTGCGCGCCGCCGGCCGCGGCTTTCGGGTCGGCCCGGCGCGCATTCCGCTGGTCCCCGGCGCGATCATCTTTGATCTGCTGAATGGCGGGCAAAAGGACTGGGACAAGAACCCCTACCGCGCATTGGGCCGAGCGGCCTTTGACAACGCCGCCCCCGATTTCGAGATCGGCACCCAGGGTGCCGGCACCGGCGCGCTGACCGCCATGACCAAGGGCGGGCTGGGCTCGGCCTCGCTGGTCCTGCCCGATGGCAGCACCGTCGGCGCGCTTGTGGCCGCAAATCCCATGGGCAGTGTGACAACCCCCGGGGATCGTCATTTCTGGGCCGCCCCCTTCGAGATCGACTGCGAGTTCGGAGGCCAGGGCCCCGACCCCGCGGCAGGCCTTGGCCGCGATCTGCACAGCCGCAAGGTCGCCGCCATGCTGGGGGCCGAAACCTCGCGCGCCAATACCATCATCGCGATCGTCGCCACCGATGCCACGCTCAGCAAGGCCCAGTGCCAGCGCATGGCGACCGCGGCCCATGACGGCATTGCGCGTGCCTGCCTGCCTGCGCACAGCCCCGGAGACGGCGATCTGGTCTTCGCCCTCTCCACCGCCGATCGCCCCTTGCATGACCCCGAACGCGGTCTGGCCCTGATCGGCCACGCCGCGTCCCTCTGCCTTGCCCGCGCCATTGCCCGCGCGATCTATCACGCGCGCCCCGCACCGGGCGACATCCTGCCCTGCTGGAGCGATCTGAATGCCTGATCTGGACCGTGACGACATCACCCTGCACTATGAAATCGACGGCGCGGGCCCGCCCGTGATCCTGTTGGCCGGCATGCTGTCCGACAGTGCCAGCTGGACCCCGCTGGTCGAGCCCCTGTCCCGGGAATTCACCCTGATCCGCCCCGACAACCGCACCACGGGGCGCACCACGCCCTGGGATGCGCCCGTCAGCATCCTCGGCATGGCGCAGGATGCGCTGGCGCTGATGGACCATCTTGGGCATGACGCCTTTCATGTGGTGGGTCATTCCATGGGCGGGCGCATGGCCATCGAACTGGCGGGTCTGGCCGCAGGGCGGGTCTCGTCCCTGACCGTCATGGCGTCAGCCCCGCAACGTTCGGCCCGCTCGATCGCGGTGTTCGACGCCCTGAGCGAAATCCGCGCCCAACCTGATGGCGAAACGCTCTGGCTCAAGGCGCTCTATCCTTGGGTCTTTTCCAGCGCCTTTTTCGAAAACCCCGAGAATACCGAAATCGCGCTCCAGGCCGCTCTTGCCTATCCGCATGCGCAATCACGCGCGGCGATGATGCACCAGATCGACATCCTGAGGACCTATGTACCGCAGGCCGATATCTCGGATCTCACATGTCCGACCCAGGTGCTCTATGGCGAAAAGGACGTGCTGTTGCCCGAAGATGAGGCGCGCGCCGGGTTCGCCGCATTCGCCAATGCCACGCATCATACCATTGCCGGTGCCGGGCACTCGATCCACTGGGATGCATCAAAGGCCGTGACCGCACAGCTTCTCGGTTTCCTCGGGTCACACAGGACCTGAAGCGCGCGCGCCCGTGATCAGGCGCGCCCGGAAAAGCCCACAACCGTGGTGTCACGCTTCAGCATGCGGCTGACTTCGCTCATGATGTCCAGCGCCGTAAGCCCGGCGTCCGCATACATCTCGGCCGGGCTTGCCTGATCGATGAAGCGATCCGGCAGGCACATGGTGCGCACCTTCAGCTTGCCATCCAACAGGCCCTGCGCCGCCATCGCCTGCAGAACAAAGGCCCCAAAACCGCCCATCGCGCCCTGCTCGATCGTGATCAGTGCCGCGTGATTGGCCGCCAATGAGGCAATCAGATCCATGTCCAGAGGTTTGGCAAACCGCGCATCCGCCAATGTGACCGAAACGCCCTCGGCTTCCAGCATGGCCGCTGCCATTTCGCATTCCGCCAGATGGGTGCCAAAGCACAGGATGGCCGCATCCGTGCCTTCGCGCACCACGCGGCCCTTGCCGATCTCGATGACCTCGCCGCGCTCGGGCATCTGGACGCCCGTGCCATTGCCGCGCGGATAGCGGAAGGCAATCGGACCCTCGTCATATTCGGCGGCCGTCACGACCATATGGGCCAGTTCCGCCTCATCCGAGGCCGCCATGACCACCATGCCGGGCAAGGCACCCAGAAACCCGATGTCAAAGGCACCGGCATGGGTCGCCCCATCCGCACCCACCAGTCCGGCACGATCCAGCGCAAAGCGTACCGGCAGCTTCTGCAGGGCCACGTCATGCACGACCTGATCATACCCTCGCTGCAGGAAGGTCGAATAGATCGCGCAGAAGGGCTTGAGGCCCGAAGCCGCCATCCCGGCGGCAAAGGTCACGCCATGTTGCTCGGCAATACCCACGTCAAAGACCCGCGCCGGAAAGCGCTCGGCCATGATGTTCAGCCCGGTGCCTCCGGGCATCGCCGCCGTCACGGCCACGATGCGTGGATCGCGCGCGGCCTCCTGCGCCAGCGCTTGTCCGAACACCTTGGTATAGCTGGGCGCATTGGCGGTGGCTTTGGCCTGCACGCCGCTTTTCACATCGAATTTCGACACGCCGTGATATTTGTCCGCCGAGCCTTCCGCATGGGAATATCCCTTGCCCTTGACGGTGCAGCAATGGATCAGGACCGGCCCTGTGGCCCGCGTGCGCGCAGCCCGCAAAACGCCCAGAAGCTGATCCATGTCATGGCCGTCAATGGGGCCGATGTATTCAAAACCCAGCTCTTCGAAGAAGGTGCCCTGACCCTGAACGCCCGTCACCATCTGGCGCGCGCGCTGCGCCCCGAGGCGCATCGGTTCGGGCAGCAGTTTCTCCATATCCTTGGCCACGGCATCAAACAGCGGCAGAGGGCCGATCTGCGAGATCCGGCTCAGATAGGTGCTCATCGCGCCAACGGGCGGAGCAATCGACATCTCGTTGTCATTCAGGATGACGAACATCCGGCGCCCTTCGGCCCCGGCATTGTTCAGCGCCTCATAGGCCATGCCCGCGCTGATCGACCCGTCGCCTATGACGGCGATCGCGTCTCCTGTCGCCATGCCCAGATCGTGGCCCACGGTGAACCCGAGCGCCGCCGAAATCGAGGTCGAGCTATGGGCCGCACCAAAGGGGTCATATTCGCTTTCCGAGCGCTTGGTGAAGCCGCTCAGCCCGTCTTTCTGGCGCAGCGTGCGCATCCGATCACGACGACCGGTGAGAATCTTGTGAGGGTAACACTGGTGACCGACATCCCAGATCAGCTTGTCATTCGGTGTGTTGAAAACCGCGTGGATCGCCACGCTCAGTTCGACAACACCCAGAGACGATCCCAGGTGGCCTCCGGTCTCGGACACGGCCGAGATGACCTCGTTGCGCAACTCACCCGCAACCCGGCCAAGTTCTGCGTCGGTGAAAGATTTCAGATCCTGCGGACCAGCGACACGATCCAGAAGAGGGGTGCGAGTATGAGTCATGGATCAATCACCTTTCGTGTGATAGAAGGCGTCGTGGGAGATAGGAGCGCCCCCACGCCCACGACGCCGGTTTCCTGTAGCCAACAGGAAGGGAACCGGGGTGTTGAGACCCCGAGCCCGGACCCAGGAAGCCGCGGGTCCGTGCTAGGCTAAGGGGGGCAGCGGACAGGGAACCCGCTGCCCAGCCCTTATTCGTATACCGGTGGCTCTGACGAGGCGAGCTCGGGCCAATCGGCGATCACATTCAGGCCTTGCATCGGTTGCTGATAGGCCTTGTGACAGGTTTTGCAGGCAACCTTGGGGGCGTCCGCAAACACCGGTCCCAGCCGTTCGGCAGGATACACATCCCTCAGCGGAACCAGGTAATCGTTGTTCAACTCCTGCACCATCAGGATACCCAGACCCGCGGTCGACCACTGCGGCGTCACTTCACCGGCGGCGGCATAGAAGGCCCGCGAGTTGTGACAGAACACACAGTTCACACCCAGTGAGTTGCTGAAATAGTTCATCAGCGAATAGGTGCGCTCGGTATTCTGGATCGAGGGAAGCGGATTGTCGTCACTTGCCGGGCCACCGGCAACGCGGCTTTCCAGGTCGTGAACAACGATCTGTTCACCGTCCAGCAGGTACTTTTCAAGAGCATCCGATGGCAGCGAGGTCGATTGGCTGATCATCGTCGCTCTGTTCTGAATCGCAGACCAGCCGGCGGCTGCCTGGTTCACAGGTCCGATCTTGAACCAGATCTCGGACGGCACGTTCTCACCACGGTGGCAGGTATAGCAATTGACACCCACTTCCTTGTTGGCATTCACATGGCCCGCCCATCCATCATTGATGGTCTGGGTCATCTGGATCATCCGGCGGCTGACAACCTTGGTGTAAAGATCGTCCGAGCCATAGGTCTCCAGATCGCCGTCGCCATGGCAATAGGCACAGCCCTGATCGGGTGCGACCCACTGGGTCATGGCATTCATCAGCCGGTTGAAGTTGTCCTCGGTCAGTTCACCCAGGACCTGCACGTTCTGGTATACATCCTTGGCCAGGGCCTCTCCACCTTCGGGCACAAAAGGCTCTGCGGTGAAGTAATTCTCGATCGTTGGGTCAGGCTTGGCCAGGGCCGCGCTGAATTCGGGAACAGACATCCCTGTACCACGCGGACCTGTCTGCATCGAGTTGGTGGCAAAGGGTTGCCCCCAGGTGACCAGAAGGATCGCGACGAACACTGCGCCTCCCAGGGCACCCACCAGGATGGCCGGACCGAATATGTCGGTCGGGTTTTCCCGGTTCCATTTATCAAACCACTTGGGCAGCATGATCAGTTCTCCTTCCCGATGAAGGTTTCGTATGAGCCGTAGTCTTCGTAGCCAAACGAGCCATCGTAGATCGGAGCAAAGTTGTGCTCTTGCGCCCAGATAAACCAGTTGTCGACGACAGTGCCTGTCAGAAGGATCCCGATGCCGCCCGTTATGGGGGTGAGCATCGCAAACCACAGGGCCCAGCGGTGAATACCTTCCATCGTGGCGTTGAAGCCCATGGTCCAGCGCCAGAACAGAGCCGCACGTTCCGTGGCCGTTCCACGGTCGACGATCTGTTCCAGTTCCCGGTCGCCGCCAAAGCGGGTCACGGCAAGGATGGTGCCACCATGCATACAGAACAGCAGCACCGAGCCATACAGGAACACGATCGAGAGACAGTGGAAGGGGTTATAATAAAGGTTGCCGTAGCGGATCGAGAATGCGGTCGTCCAATCCAGGTGCGGGAAGATGCCGTAAGGCACAGCCTCGGACCAGGATCCCATCAGGATCGGGCGGAAGAGACCCAGAACCAGGAAGAGGAAGATCGCAGAGCCAAACGCCCAGGCAACGTGTTTGCCCATCTTGTGGTCCGCCGCCAGCTGGTAGGTTCTCAGCCACCAGGTCATCACCGAGACCAGCAGGAAGAAGCTGGCGATGATGTACCAGCCGCCATCATTCAGCGGAGGCATGGACAGACCGTGTTCCGGTCCCGGAGGCTCGAGCGCCAGCCAGAACAGCTGCCGGATGAACTCAGGGATCGACCAGCCAACCTGCGCCAGCATGTTCATGCCGACGATGTTGAACCAGATCAGACCGGTCGCAAGCGAGATCATCCCGAGCGAGCCCAGATAGAACGGGCCGATCTGGGCGTTCCCGAACCAACCGGCCAGGACGCTGAAGAAAGGGCGGCCGATCCGTTCACGACCCATCTGGCCGTTGTCGTCCATCCCCCATTCGGGGTTACCCTGGACCTGCACTTGCGTGAAGATGTTTTGATATTCGCGGATGGCCATGATTACATTCCTCCGACCGGCATTGGATTTTCGCCCCAGATCGGCAGGTCAAGCCACCAGTTCCACCACTCGGGCCAGCCGGCCGTCCAGACGGGACCAGAGATCACGATACACACGGCACTGAAGAACACCGCGTTGATCGCAAGCAGATAGCCAAGCCGGTGAATACCCAATGTGCCGATCGAATAGCCGATGAGATCGCGGAAGAACGTGTCTTCGTGATCCGGGGTTTTCATTTCTTCACCCTTTTCAGGGTTTGCAGCCGACAGGATCAGCGCACCATGCAACGCCAGCGCCAATGTGGTGGTGAAGAACAGTGTCACCGCCAGCATGTGAGCCGGGTTGTAGTGGAAGTGCAGATAGGCATAGCCGGTGTTGCTGACCCAATCGAGGTGGCTGAAGATACCGTATGGGAACCCGTGCCCCCAGGCGCCCATCAGCCAGGGCCGAATGATGACCAGCGTCACATAAGCCAGGATCGCGAAGGCGAACCCGACAGGCACGTGATAGCCCATGCCAAGTTTCCGGCAGATCTCGACCTCGCGCAGCGCCCAGCTGATGAATGCGCCCGTCGCGCAGATCGTGATGATCTGCCACAGACCGCCTTCCAGCAGCGGCGCCATTCCCAGACCATAGCTCAGGTCAGGAGGTGCAATATTGATCAGCCAGGGATTGAAGGTCCCCTGTTGAGAGGCCCCCCAGAAAATCAGAACAGTGCCCAACAGGGCAAAAAAGGCTGTCGTGACTCCAAAGAAGCCCACGTAAAAAGGCCCCACCCAGAAGTCGAACAGATCGCCGCCGATCAGCGTCCCTCCGCGGACGCGATACTTTCTCTCGAAGCTGAGCAACGCCATCTTCAGTGTCTCCGCGTTTGGCGGCCCGACCAGTAGCAGTCCGAAAGCCGTCGTTGTTTAGTTGGTTTGTTTTGCTGTGGGCGACCCCGGACAAGTCCTGCCCGCCCACAGCGCTGTTTTGAAGACGCCTTCCGGTCCGTCTGCCTACCCTAACGGGCCGGCTTACATCGCGCGCTTTGCAGCGGCGATTTCGAACCAGTTGTAGCCATCTGGTCCCGTGCTCAGCAGGACGAGGTGAATCATCGCTGCCAGCAAAAAGAGGAAAACGCCTTGTGCAACAAACACACGGCGCGGATCGAAAACGAGCCAGACTTTATAGAACTTTGCCATTTCTTAATCCTTCCTCAGAACCAGGGACGCCAGATGAACACCGCCAAATGAGCAACGATGGCCACGGCCGAAAACAGCCAGAGCCCGCTCATGTAGACGGAGTGCAATTCTTGCGCCTGCTCGTCGGTTAGACCTGTGAAGGACAGGTCGGAATTATCAGCCATGAACTTTCCTTTCGAAAAACTATGCTGACGCCGCGCACCCCGCGGCCGGGTCCTTTGGAGCCTTGCAACCCCTCCGGGCTCTGCCCACCTGTTTCCAGGCAGTCAGTCCTTTGTCACGACGCATCGTCTGTCGTGAAATTCGCTCTGCGCTGTCAGGCGGAAAAGATCATCGGGGTGATGATCCGCGCCTGGCTCCAGGCACGGGCCACTGGCCCCTTATCCGTCAGACTGCCGCTTTTGATTGCGGCCAGCGCCCAGGTCAGACAGGCCAAAGGCAACGTCGCGACGAAGATGATGGCGAAATAGACCATGAACTCCGTCCGCGGCGGCTTGTGGCTGCGCGCTTGGGTTGGGGTTTGAGTGGTGGCATCTGTCATAGCAGATCTCCCTCTGTGTTAACCGTGTCCGCTTCTGCCAGGGCGGGGTCCAGCGCGCGCACGGTCTCGATGACCACGCGCTCAGCCCCGGAGTTGAGAGCAGCTTTCTCAGCCGCATCTCGCAGCGTCTTGGCAGCGGAAATTCGTGTCAGGATCGGATGTTGCGCAACGATCCGGTCCAGCATGGCTTGCGCATCGTCATCCCATGGGAAGTCGCGGCGCAGATTGGTTGGTGTGGCCTCGGCCGCATCCAGATCCGTGCCCAGGGGCAGGATGTGGAACAGCGCATCAAAAAGACCGTTGCAGACCTCCTGGATCAGGTAGGTCGCCCCGGCATAGCCCATGAACGGTGTCCCCGTGGCGCGCCGGATGGCGGCGCCGGGAAAGCTGGCCGGAATGAACGCAGGCGCGGGACCGAAGCCGGCCTTCAGCTCGGCAAGGTACATCTTTTCGTTGATCGACCCCATCACGATCAGAGGGCGTTTCTGCCCCATCATCGCGCGCACCTGGTCGTTGTTGGTCTTCTTGCCGGCCACGCGGGCGACCGCAAAGGCGCAAGGAAGGCCCATGTCTTCTTCAAGGAACAACCGGATGCCCCGGGTATAGGTTTCGTTGGCGACAATCGCGAAAGATGCCGTCGCAAAGAAATCCTGCGTGACCGAGCGCCACAGATCCCAGACCGGCTTGATCGTGGAGTGTTTCTCGCGCTCGATGAACGGTTCGGGATCCAGCCCGGTCATCTCGCCCAGCGTGCGCAGGAACTTGGTGGTCGATTCAATTCCGATGGGCGCTTGCAGATAGGGCTTGCCCAGAACTTCGCACAGGCCGCGGCCGAACTCGCGATACATGCAGACGTTGACATCAGCGTTCACCAGGTTGCGCATCTCGGCAAGATGGGCGCCCAAAGGCATGACCATGTTGATCTCGGCCCCGATGCCTTCGACAAGGCGGCGGATCTCGGCAAGATCCGACGGCATGTTGAACGTGCCATACATCGGTCCCAGAATGTTCACGCGGGGTTTTGCACCCTCCTCGCGCTTCTTCTCGGGAGGCATGCGCCCCTTGGTCATTCCGAACTCGGTAAAGATCCAGGTCATCGCGCGATCCGCGCTTTCCCACTGATCTTCATCAATCGTCCGGGGCAGGAACCGCTGAATATTGGTTCCCATGGGTGTCACGCCCCCGCCGATCATCTCGGCGATAGAGCCTGTCACCACGACAGATGGTAAAGCTGGGTCGAGCACACCCCAAGCTCGCTTCATAGCGCCCTCGGTCCCATCCCGACCCAGCTCTTCTTCTCCTAGCCCTGTGACTACGATCGGAAGTTCGTGCGGAGGCAGCGCGTCGGTGTAATGCAACACGCTGGTGACTGGTAGATTTTCGCAGCCCACGGGGCCGTCGATGACAACTTGCAGGCCCTTGACGGCACAGAACGCATATACCGCGCCCCAGTATCCGCCCGCCCGATCGTGATCCTGGATCAGCATCAGATCATCTCCTGGGCTTTGGCAGCGCGTGCCTGCTTGTCGAGTTTCTTCTGATGAGCCGCCCGGAAATCGGGACGCAGATTGGGATCGCCTTCCCAGACACCTGCGGTATCGCCTTCGCCGACGCCCTCAAAGAACGCCTTCATCTTGTCCATGCGTCCCTTGTTGGCGATGGCGGCATTGACCACCTGCGCCAACGAGCCTGCACCGGCCGGACCCATAAGCGGGCGCGCCGAGATCAGGTTGGTGAAGTACAGCCCCGGAATACCCAGCTCCTTGGCCTTCTGGACAACCGGCGTCGTGCCGATGGCCAGATCGGGTTTGATCGCTTCCATCGCTGCACAGTCATCTTCCAGAGAGGCGCGGAATTTCACTTTGACGCCTTTGGCCGCCAGCCATTCGGCATCCGCCGCCGACCAGGGCGACTTGGCGCAAGCCGTGCCGACATAGGGCACGTTGGCTCCGCTTTCGATCAACAAGCGGGCAACCAGCAGTTCGCTGCCTTCATATCCGCTTAACGTGATCGTGCCGTTGATCGGCATTCCCGCCAGCGCGCCTTTGATGGCAGGCAGGAACGCGTTCTGGGACGCGGCTACTTTGTCTGCGGCCAGACCGAACGTATCGCCAAGCGCGGAAAGCCAGGCGGCAGTGCCGTCATAGCCAACAGGTGCTGAGCCAAGGACAGGGCGCCCTGCAGCTTCAAATTCACGCACGGCAGCGGTATAGAAGGGGTGGATCGCCGCAACCGCGCCACAGTCGAGCGCGGCATAAAGCTCGCGCCATTCCCGGCAGGGTACGACCGGTCCGGCCGCAAGACCCATCGGTGCCAGCATTTGCCCGATAATCATCGGATCGGCGGGGAACATTTCGCCTAGCAGGGTCACCGTGGGTCTATCTGATTTCCCACCCACGGGGGCTGCCACCGGCCCTGCCTCGATCTCGGCACGGGCATAGTTCAGCATGGCCCCGGCCAGAACGTCCTTGGCCTCGGCATGGGTAGGAATTCCAAATCCGGGCACGTCGATACCGACGATCCGGACACCATTGATCTCGCTGGGCAGCAAGCGCAGCGGCACACCGCTTGCAGTGGGCACGCAAAGATTGGTGACCACGATCGCATCAAAGCGATCCGGGTCCGCCATCTCATGCACACTGTCACGGATGTCTTCGAAAAGTTTCCCGGTGACCAGCGTTTCCGAATTGAACGGAACATAGCCAACCGAGCGGCGCGCCCCATAGAAATGGGTCACGAATGTCAGCCCATAGACACAACAGGCCGACCCGCTGAGAACAGTCGCCACGCGGCGCATCCGCATGCCCACGCGCATGGACCCGAAGGCGGGGCACATGGATTGCGGTTTGTCATGGGGGCCCTGGGGATAATCCCTGGCATATTGCTCGAGGATCCCGGAATTGCCGGACAGTTCCGCGGCTTTCTTCATTTCCGAACCGGAATGACACCCCAGACCATCGGTGATGACCGGAGCGGCGTCGGGCGCGTGAACGCGCGCGTCGCCTTCGATCACTTCAGCCTCCGCAGCTGTGTCGTATCTGATTTCCTCGGTCATCAGATCATGCCTCGTCGTAAACGACTTCTAGGGATTTCATCGGCTTGGCATTCTTGCCGCGCATGTCGGTGTCGGTGGCCGGAACCAGCTCCACGCCGGCGCCGGTTTCAGATCCGTCAAACAGCTCAAGCAACTCGTCCTGAGACAGGGCGGTCGGGCGCATCGGCGGCGCTTCGGCCACGTTGTCGCCAAGGGCGGCAAACAGCGCGCCCCATTCGCTTTCAGCGGTGCCGACGATCTGGTAGTTCGCGGACTTCTTGCGCAGATCATCGTTCTGCGGGATCGACGCGAGGATCGGAATTTCGACCGCTTCGGCAAAGGCCTGCGCCTCGCCCGAGCCATCATCCTTGTTGATGACCAGACCGGCTACGCCGACGTTGCCACCCAGCTTTCGGAAATACTCCACGGCCGAACAGACGTTGTTGGCAACATAGAGAGACTGCAGGTCGTTCGAGGCAACCAGAATGACCTTCTGCGCCATGTCACGGGCAATCGGCAGGCCGAAACCGCCGCAGACCACATCGCCCAGGAAGTCGAGCAGGACATAGTCGAAATCCCAGTCATGAAAGCCCAGCTTTTCCAGCAGCTCAAAGCCGTGGATGATTCCGCGACCGCCACAACCGCGACCCACTTCGGGTCCGCCAAGCTCCATGGCGAACACGCCGCCGCGCTTGAAGCAGACATCACCGATCTTGACCTCTTCACCGGCCAGCTTCTTCCTGGTCGAGGTTTCGATGATGGTCGGGCAGGCCTTGCCACCAAACAAAAGGCTGGTGGTGTCGGATTTGGGATCGCAGCCGATCAGCAGCACGCGCTTGCCCTGCTCGGCCATCATGTGGCTGAGGTTGGCCAGCGTGAACGACTTGCCGATCCCGCCTTTCCCATAGATCGCGATGATCTGGGTTTTCTTCGTCGGTTCCCCGCGGGGAACCTCCAATGTGGGCTCCTCTGCGGCTTCGTCGCGCAAGCGCTGATCAAAGTCCTTCAGGTTCGGTACTTCGTCTTTCATGCCGAGGGCTCCCAATTGAGTATCATCTTCAGGCAGGCCGGATCTTCGAAGGCCGTGCGATAGGCATCAGGAGCGTCTGGCGAGGACGCCTGATGTGTAATCAGTCCATTCAGGCTGAGCGCGCCGCTTTCAACGAGAGCGCGCGTTGCGGTGAGGTCGTCACGCTGCCATTCGGCGGCAACGCGGAAGCGTGCCTCTTTCATGAAGGCGGGCGGGAAAGAGAAACTCAGCGCTTCGGTGTAAAAGCCGGCCAGAACGATCTCGCCGCCCTTCACGATACGTCCCACCAGATCATTCAGCAGCGCGCCATTTCCAGACGCGTCATAGATCGCGCGGTAATCGCGACGCGGATCATCCTCGGGCGAAAGAACTTCATAGCCCTCGGCACCGCCCTGGCGATCCTTGTTGATCTCCCAGACAGTTGGCGCAGGCGCTCCGGCAGCAATCGTCAGACGTGCCAGCAGGCGACCCAGAACACCGTGACCGACGATCAGGTCGGGCACGGCCTTGTCCATACCCGCCATGGCGTGGCGCGCGGTGGCGGCCAGCGCAAGAAGCGCGCCTTCGGCCCCAAGAGCCTTGTCGATTCGAGTCACGCGGGCGGCGTCACTGACGACCCGCCCAGCTGCGCCGCCAAACAGGCCAAACGCACCGTCATAGCAATTCGCGCCGGGCACAAAGACCCGGTCGCCCGGCTTGAAGCCGGTCAGCGCGCCGGCTTCGACCACTTCGCCCGCAGCCTCATAGCCCGGAACAAGCGGATAGCCCATGCCGGGGAAGGGTGGCATCTGCCCGGACCAGAACAGTTTTTCAGTCCCGGTCGATATCCCGGAGTGTGAAATGTCGATGATCAGGTCGTTTTCGCCCGGATCGTTCAGCTTGATGCGCTCTAATCCAAGATCCTTTGGCCCCCGCAAGAGCACCGCGTCGGTATGCATGTCGGCCTCCTGTACATCGTGCCGGTCTCGGAACGGTGCGGGTCAAAGACTCGGACCATCCATTTTGTCGCACTGTCAGTTTAACCTGACAGTTCAAAGTGTCAATTACTTTAGACACTTTATCTGTGGAAATGTCAGCCCGGCTTCACGGCCGTCAAAACGCGCGTGACATAGGCGCGTTTCGGGGTCGGACTCTGGATGTTCTCAAAGCCCGCAGCACGGCAAAGTGCACCGATATCCTCGGCAGAGCGCGCGCGCCCGGTCTGCATCGCCATCGTGTAGAAGGCGAAATAGACATCACCGGAAAGTTCAGGGGCCGCGCCGCCGCCCATTGGCTCGGAAATCAGCAGACGCCCACCGGCAGGCAGCGCGTCATAGACCTTTGCCAGAAGCGCCTGAACCGTGGAATCAGCGTGATCATAAAGAACCCGGATCAACGAGATCGCATCCGCCCCCTCGGGCAGCGAATCCTCTCGGAACGATCCATCATCGATTCGCACCCGGTCCGCCATGCCTGCAGCGGCAAAGCGCTCGCTGGCATCCGGGACGACCTGGGGCAGATCGAACAGCGTCATTTCAAGCTTGGGATAGGCTGTGCCCACCGCCTCGAGAAACGCGCCGGTCCCGCCGCCGATATCAAGCAGATGCCTGACGCCTTTCAGGCTGACGCTTTGCAACGTGTCCTGCGCAACAAGCAGCTGGCTTTGCGCCATCAGATCAGAATAGGTCCGCGCCACATCCGGCGCGACATCGCCCCACGCGCCAAACACATACGGCCAGAACTCGGACAGTTCAGTCGCTTCGGGACCGCGCAGCAAGGCCACCGGATCTTCAAGATCACGATAGAACGCACGGTGGTGGCGGATCATCGCCTCAAGCCCGGGCACCCCCATCAGAGCCGCACCCTGACGGGCCAGCGCATACCGCCCCCCGCGCTTGCGCCTGAGCAGGCCCAAGGCCGCACCGGCCTGCAAAAGCACCTGCATCCGGTCCGCGGGAATATCAACGGCATGGCCCATCTGCTGGGCCGTGAGGGGGCCTGCACGCAGTCGGCGAAACACATCCAGCTCGACCAGAGCCATCAGAACCTGGCTTTTGACAAAGCCCTGAACCACGTCGAACAGCGCGGCGCCATCCCGGCGTGCGCGTCCGCGGGTCAGGGGAAAATCACTGGCCCAGCGCTGAAAACCAGGGCGCGCGACAAGACGGTTCATCCATCCGCCGCGCCAGCCTTCTGTCGCCTCGCCAGCCATATCAGATGGCTTGCCGCGCAGGCATCACGGGGGTCAGACGTTCGGCATAGGCGCGCACCATCTGGGCCAGCTGTGCCTCGCCCGGGCAGGAGGGGATCGACGCGATCGCGCCGCCCAGAATATCCTTCAGACGCGAGACCGCGCCCTGCACACCCAGTTCGGTCACCGCATTGGGCCGCCCGTGCAGATCGTCCTGACCTGCGGGCTTGCCAAGTGTTTCCTCATCATAAAGCGCGTCGCGCAGATCATCGGCGACTTGGAAGGCCTCGCCGATCCGGGCACCCAGTTCGAACCAGGGTTCGGCCTCCTGTCCGGCGGCAATCGCGCCCATCTGGGTCGCCGCGATGAACAACGCCCCCGTCTTGGCCTGATGATAGGCCGAGAGATCAATCTTGGCCTCGCTCTCCCAGCCCTGCCCGGCGCAGATACCAAAGGGCATCCCCGACCGCTTGGCCAGCGTCAGAAGCATTTGCGCCGTGCGCTGGGGATCGTCCTCGGACACCCGCGCCAGCACCTCGAACGCCATGATGATCAGGCTGTCACCGGTCAGCACGGCCAATGGTTCGGAAAACGCGCGGTGCACCGAGGGCTTGCCCCGGCGGGTTGCCGCATCGTCAAAGCAGGGCAGATCGTCATGCACGAGGCTTGCGCAGTGAATAAGCTCAAGCGCGGTCGCCGCCGCATCCGTCAGCCGCGGGCGATCATCGCCGCAGGCCAGGGCAACGGACATGCAGATCGTGGGGCGGATCCGCGCACCACCCGGTGCCGTGGCATAGGCGAGCGCCTCGGCCAGTCTTGGCGGGGCAACCTTGCCCTGACCTGAGAGAATGGCCTGCGTTATCGCAGCTTCGATCCGTGTCGTCAGAGGCATGCTGTGGTCCCTTTTGGCGCAAATGTCACGTGTTCACGACATCTAAGTGTAAATCATACTGGACACTTGCCCTGTCTGAGTCAACTATAAGACGCAATCCGAGGACCCAGACGTGACCTTTTCTCCAACCCGGTTCGACAAACCCACCGTATCGCGCACGCGCGTTGTCGTGATCGGTGCAGGTGTGGGCGGCCTGGCAAGCGCCATTCGCCTGGCCGCAGCGGGCCTGAGCGTCACGGTGCTTGAGCGGCACACTCACGCGGGCGGCAAGATCAGAACCCTGCCCAGCGCCGCCGGACCGGTGGATGCGGGGCCAACGGTTCTGACGATGCGCCAGATGTTTGACGATCTGTTTGCCTGCGCGGGCGCGCGGCTGGACGATCATGTCTCGCTGATCCGGCAGGACCTGCTGGCCCGGCACGGCTGGAGCGATGGATCACAGTTGGATCTCTTTGCGAGCCCCGATCAGAGCGCCACCGCCGTCAGGGACTTCGCCGGATCGAAATCCGAAGCCGAGTTCCGGGCCTTCTGCGACAGAAGCCGCGCCCTGTTCGAGGCCTTCGACGCCCCAATGATGCGCGCGGCCGAGCCGAAACTGGGGGCGCTGACACGGCATGTTCTGTCAAACCCCTCGGTGATCGGGGCGATGGCACCCCTTTCGACACTGGCCAGCATGCTCCGGCGTCAGTTCAGCGACCCGAGACTGGCGCAACTGTTCGGGCGCTATGCGACCTATGTGGGCGGATCGCCCTATCAGGCCCCGGCGGTTCTGGGGCTGATCTGGCATGCCGAAGCCACCGGAGTCTGGGTTGTCAAAGGCGGGATGCACAAGCTGGCCGGAGCCATGTCAGAACTGGCCGCAGCACTGGGCGTCGATATCCGCCTGGGCAGTCATGTGGAGCGCATCGACATCGCAGAAGGTCGCGCCCGGGCCGTGATCCTGGAAGGCGGCGCGCGCCTGCCCGCCGATGCCATCGTGTTCAACGGCGACCCGCGCGCACTGGCTGCCGGTGCCCTTGGCCGGGACTGCTCAACCATTGCGCCGCAAACCCTCACGACTCCGCGCTCCTATTCGGCCCGGGTCTACAGCTTTGCCGCAACGCCCCGGGGGCGTGAGCTTGCGCATCACAATGTGCTTTTTGCCGATGACGCGGCCTCGGAGTTCGACGACCTGAAAGCGGGGCGCATCCCGCAAAACCCCAGCCTCTATATCTGTGCCGAAGATCGCGGACAGGGCCATGCCCCGCCACCGCTCGAGCGATTCGAGATCATCACGAATGCGCCGGCACGCCCCCAGAACCACACAGACAAGGACCTGCAATCATGGCACGAGACGATCATACAGCGGATGCAGTCTTTCGATCTGACATTCACACCGTCACCGGATCTGGAAACGATCACGACTCCGGCGATGTTCGACCGGCTGTTTCCGCAGACCCAGGGCGCTCTTTACGGGCAAAGCCCGCACGGCATGATGGCAGCGTTTCACAGACCCACGGCGCGCAGCACCATTCCGGGTCTCTACCTGGTGGGCGGCGGCGCACATCCCGGAGCGGGAGTTCCGATGGCGACGCTTTCGGCCCGGCACGCGGCCGGGGCGATCTTGAGCGACCTGATTTCAACGTCGACGTTGGGCCGAATGGTTATGCCTGGTGGTATGTCGACGGAATAAGCGACGACGGCACACGAGCGGTGTCGGTCATCGGCTTCATCGGGTCGGTATTTTCACCTTGGTACCGGTGGTCGGGGCGAAAGGTCCCGCAGAACCATGTCTGCATCAACGTCGCCACCTATGGGCCCGGCGGTCGCTTTACCATGACCGATCGCGGCACGCCCGCCCTGCGCCAGAGCAGCTCTGCACTTGAAGTCGGCCCATCGAAGATGCGCTGGGAAAACGACATGCTGATCATCGACATCGACGAGATCTCCTCACCGCCCCTGATCAGTCGCATCCGGGGTCAGATTCGGGTGATGCCCTCGGCGGTGACGGGCGTGGAACTGGCGCTGGATGCGCAACGCGCCCATATCTGGCGCCCCTTCGCCCCCGTGGCCAGGATCGAGGTCGAGATCGACAGACCCGGCTGGACCTGGTCGGGGCACGGGTATTTCGACGCCAACTTCGGCGCCCGCGCGCTGGAGGAGGATTTCAGCTATTGGACATGGGGACGCTTTCCGACGCCGGAAGGTGCGACCTGTTTTTACGACGCCGAACGACTGGATGGTTCGGAACTGGCGGCGGGCTTTGCATTCGACCGGGAGGGCAATGCCTCGGTGATCAAGTTGCCGCCAAAGGCGCGGATGAAACGCACCCTGTGGGCACTGTCGCGCGAGACCCGCGCGGACGCCGGCTATCAGCCGCATCAGGTCAAAGCCATGCTGGATGCGCC
The DNA here is from genome assembly GCF_049276915.1 of Aestuariivita sp. Classification (NCBI taxonomy): domain Bacteria; kingdom Pseudomonadati; phylum Pseudomonadota; class Alphaproteobacteria; order Rhodobacterales; family Paracoccaceae; genus Aestuariivita; species Aestuariivita sp. Next base: position 26,874 of record NZ_JBASXK010000170.1, read on the forward strand.
GTTCTATTCCCGCTCGGCGGTCAAGACGCAACTGGACGGCGTTGAAACCGTGGGCGTGCATGAAGCGCTGGATCTGAGGCGTTTCCGAAGCCCGTTGCTCAAACCCATGCTGGCCGTGCGCGTACCGCGCCGCCGGAACTGGAGATTCAGGGACGGTTGATGCGGCGCTCTGTGACAACTGCTGCGAGCCGTATTTTCAGCAAGAAGAAGAGGCGGGTTGCCGCCTTGGCTTAACCTTGGCTTAACCCTGATGGGTGCAGGCTTGGGTCACGGTACAGGCTGCCGAGCCGATGACCGTGCAAGGAGAAGCCCCGCGCCCGGAACGTGAAGCTTCCGGTTTGCGGGGTGGACCTTGCCTGCTTCTTCTTGCGAAAAAACGGCCGCCGGAGGCACCTTTGAAAAAGGAATGGCACCGCAGGTGCCGCGATCGTCCTGACGCGCGATCAATGGGCGCGCGCCTCGTCGGGGTTGAGACGCCAGACCGCAGCATTGAGCGCCGAAGCAATCGTTACCCAGACAAGATAGGGGACGAACAACAGGCCCGCGATCAGATCGACCTGCCACAGCGCGATCAGCGTCAACAACACGCTGAGCCAGAGAACACCGATCACCGCCATCGCCAGCCGGATTTTCTTCAGTCCGAAAAACACCGGCGTCCAGAGGCCATTGAACGCGATCTGCATCGCCCAGAAAGCCATGGCGACGCCATTGTCCGGCATCACGGCCACACGGGCACCGGCAAGCGCCATGCACACATAGAGCACCATCCACGTGACCGGAAACACCCAGTCAGGCGGAGTCCAGCTGGGTTTTTTCAGGTCACGATACCATGGTCCGGGGCTGAACAAGCCACCGGTCGCCCCCGCACCGACGCAGGCCGCAAAGAAAATACAGAAGATCAGCCAGAACATATCTTCTAGCTTAACCCGGCGTTGCGTCCGATCAAGTTATTCCGCTCGGCACGCCGCCTTTGTTCCAGAAGATTGAGCACTTCGACCAGCGCATCCGAGCGCGCCGGGGAGCGTACCTGGTTCGAGGCGGCCGCATCCACAAGGAACGCGACTTCGGGCAAAGGGGCCGCATAGATCACCGCCGACCTGGGCATGACCATGCTTATGGCGGTGCGCAGCAGGGATTGACCCAGCCAGCCGATTTTCTGGGCTTTCGTCGTGCGTGCACGGGCGCTGAAGCTGTCATAGTTCATCGCGGCGAGATTGCCTCCGATCCCGGCATAGATGAACCGGGCCGCATAAATCCCCGGGCGCGAGGCGAGCGGCAAGGCACCGATCCCGCTTTCCGAGCGATAGTAGAGGCGGTTGGCCTCCATCACCAGGCGTTTGGCCATGGCGCGAATCTCTTTGGTGGGCTTGGGATTGGCGAGGAATTCCTCGGCGGTCAGCCCGGCCTCTTCCAACCAGTCCAGCGGCAGGTAGAGCCGCCCTTCCAGGGCGTCTTCACCGATGTCGCGCGCAATGTTGGTGAGTTGCATCGCCACGCCCAGATCGCAGGCGCGCGACAGCGCCTGCGGGTCGCGCACGCGCATCAGCACCGCCATCATCACGCCGACGGCCGAGGCAACCCGCGCGCTATAGGCATTGAGCTCGGACAAGGTCTGGTACCGTCGCCAGTCCGCATCCCAGGCCAGCCCTTCAAGCAGGGCATCGGGCAGCGCGCGCGGCATCTCAAATTCTTCGACCACCGCCGTGAAGGCGCGGTCCGCGGCCGCGTCGCGTGGACGGCCCGCATAGACCAGGTCAAGCCGCTCGCGCAGGCTGAGAACCGCATCCGCCTTTGCGTCCTGCAGATCGACCGCATCATCCGCCAACCGACAGAAGGCATAAAGCGCCATCGCCGGATCTCGCACCGATGCCGGAAGCAGTTTTGACGCTGCATAAAAGGACAGCGATCCATGACGGATCGCCTCGCGACAGGCGTCCATATCCTTGGGATCAATCATGCGCTCACCTTTGCTTTGGCTGGATCGGGGACCAGTTGCGCCAGCACCTCGGCGCTGGAGACGACACCGGGCAAGCCTGCACCGGGATGCGTGCCGGCACCCACCAGATAGAGTCCCTTGAGTTCTTCGCTCACGTTATGCGGGCGGAACCATGCGCTTTGCAGAATGCGCGGTTCGATCGAAAACCCGGCCCCATGCGGGCTGAGATAGCGATCGCGGAAGGTTTCCGGCGTGAACACCAGCGAGCTTGAGAGGTGATCGCCCAGACCGGGGAGCATCTGTTCTTCCAGCACCTTCTGGACGTTGGCGCGGTAGCTTTCTGCGCATTCAGTCCAATCCACGGGATCGTCATGGCCGATATGGGGCACCGGGCTGAGCGCATAGAACGTGTCATCCCCCTCGGGGGCGACAGACGGGTCGGTCACGCTGGGGCGGTGCACATAGAGGCTCATGTCATCCGACAGCTTGCCGTGGATGAAAATGTCATTGATCAGGCCCTTGTAGCGCGGGCCGTTCAGGATGGTGTGGTGACCCACGTCGGACCACATGTCGCGCGTGCCCCTGGTGCCGAAATACCAGACGAACAGCCCCATGGACCAGCGCTTGCGCTTGAGAGTGTCGAGGGTCCAGCGCCATTTGGTGCGCTTGCGCAGCAGGCGGTCATAGGTGTGGCCCGCATCGGCATTCGACACGACGATATCCGCGGCGATCTCTTCGCCCGACAGCAATCGCACGCCGGTGGCGCGGTTGTTCTTCGTGATGATCTCGTCGACTTCGGTCTCAAGACGCACGGTGCCACCCTGATCCTCGATCACATTGGCCATTGCCTGCGCCATCGCGGCAACGCCGCCCATGGCGTAATGCACCCCGAATTCCTTTTCGAGATGACTGACCAAAGCGTACATCGACGTCACGCGGAACGGATCGCCCCCGATGAACAGCGGGTGGAAACTCAGCGCCATGCGCAGCCGCTCGTCTTTGACGCGTCGCGCCGCATGGGCATAGACCGAGCGGTCCGCGCGCAGCCGGGCGAAGGTGGGCAGAACCTTGATCAGCTCCCACAGTTCATGCATGGAGCGGCGGCCCAGATCCTCGAAGCCGAACCAATAGCGTGTCTCGGCGTCTTTCAGGAACTTGTCATAGCCCGCGACATCTCCGGGGCTGAGCCGGCCAACTTCTGCGCGCATCCGGTCGGTGTCGCCGGTGGCAGTAAAGGTCGAGCCATCCGGCCAGCGAATCTCGTAAAAGGGATCCATCGGGCGCAGATCGACATCCGCGTCGAAATTGCGCCCACAGGCGGCCCAGAGCTCTTTGAAGACCTGCGGCACGGTGACGATCGTCGGACCAAGATCAAAACGATGGCCGTCCTGCGTGATCGAAGAGCCACGCCCGCCGGGCGCATCCAGCTTGTCGATCACGGTCACGCGATAGCCTTTGGCACCCAAACGCATCGCGCCCGCCAGCCCGCCAAGACCGGCACCGATCACCAGCGCATGCGGTGTGTCATCCCGTCTCTTCAGAGAAGACACCACCGGGGTGCCTGGTCTGATCGTGTCAACGCGTGTCATGCATCGTCCAAACAATATGTCTACTATGATTTACAATGGGGCTATTCCCGCTTTCCTTGCAAGAGAAAATGTGTAAACTTTGATTGACACACTGTGGAAGCCGTCAAGTTCTAGCCATGCAAGCCGTTTCACTCAGCTTTTTTCGTTTTCGCACCCCCATTGCGCGTCTTTGGGCGCTGGGAATGATGGGGGCTGCCCGATTCGCCCTGCCCAAGGTCGAGGGTCTGGAGTTCTGGAAGCTGTGCGGGTCAGGCACCGGCGAAGGCTTTACACCTGTCCCGAACACGGCTGTTTATGCGATTCTGGCCACATGGCGTGATGAGGAGACTGCAAAACGGCAAGTGGCAGGCTCGGGCATCTGGAACGCGTATCGCGCCAAATCAGACGAGGACTGGACCGTGTTCCTGGCACCCAGTTCGGTGCGCGGACACTGGTCTGGCACCACACCTTTCGAGGCCACGACCGAGCAGAAACCGGGCCCACTTGCGGCACTTACGCGCGCCACAGTCAAACCGTCGGTTGCGGCGAAGTTCTGGAAACAGGTGCCAAGCATATCGGACGTCATCGGAGCCGACCCCAATGTGATCTTCAAGATCGGCATCGGAGAGGTGCCGCTGCTGCATCAGGTCACGTTCTCGATCTGGCCGGATGCGAAATCCATGGCTCTGTTTGCGCGCGCCAAGGGCGGGCCGCATCAATGCGCCATTGACGCGGTGCGCGAGGGTCATTGGTTTCGCGAAGAGCTGTATGCCCGGTTCACCGTGACCGGCGACATGGGAAGTTGGGGCGGAGCCAGCCCCCTGAAGAAACTGGAAGCAAAGACATGACACATCCTTTCCCCTTCTCGGCCATCGTGGGCCAGAACGCCATGAAACAGGCGATGATCCTGACGGCCATCGACCCGGGCATCGGCGGCGTTCTGGTCTTCGGCGACCGCGGAACCGGCAAGTCAACGGCGGTGCGCGCGCTGGCCGCTCTGTTGCCGCCGATACAGCAGGTCGACGGCTGTCCGGTGAATTCGGCCCGCGTCGAAGACTGCCCGGACTGGGCCGAGGTTCTCAGGACCGACATCGTCGAAAAGCCCACGCCCGTGGTCGACCTGCCGCTGGGAGCCACCGAAGATCGGGTGGTTGGCGCGCTGGATATCGAACGCGCCCTGACACGGGGCGAAAAGGCGTTCGAGCCGGGTCTGCTGGCGCGGGCCAATCGCGGTTATCTTTACATTGATGAGGTCAATCTGCTGGAGGATCACATCGTCGACCTTCTGCTGGACGTGGCGCAATCAGGGGAAAACGTTGTCGAACGCGAAGGGCTGTCGATCCGCCATCCGGCGAAATTCGTCCTGGTCGGCTCGGGCAACCCCGAGGAAGGCGAGCTGCGCCCGCAGCTTCTGGATCGCTTTGGCCTCTCTGTCGAAGTGGCCTCGCCCACGGATATCAATGATCGGGTCGAAGTCATCCGGCGCCGGGATTCATTCGATGCCGATCGCATGACATTCATGATGAAATGGCAGGGCGAAGAAGAGCGAATCCGCGAACGTATCCTTGCCGCACGCGCTCTGGTCAAAGATGTCAAAGCCTCGGACAAGATCCTGCGCGACTGCGCCGAGCTGTGCATTGCGCTGGGGTCGGACGGGCTGCGCGGTGAACTGACGCTGCTGCGGACCGCGCGCGCGCTTGCGGCCTATCGTGGGCATGGCCGTGTCACCCGCAGACATCTGCGCGATGTAGCCCCCCTTGCCCTGTCGCACCGGCTGCGCCGCGATCCTCTGGATGAGGCCGGATCCGGTGCCCGCGTCTCGCGCGTTGTTGCCAGCGTGCTGGGGTGAGCGAGGCCTCTGACATCTGGTCGCGGGCGAAAACCGCGCTGGCCTGTCTTGCGATGGATCCCGCCGGTCTGGGCGGTATGGTCATTCGTGCACGCCCGGGTCCGGCGCGAGATGCGCTGGTGGCTGCACTGGCCCAGATGCCGCTGCCCGTGCGGCGCATCCATCCCACGATCAGCGATGATCAGCTTTTTGGCGGCGTGGATATCGCCGCGACCCTTGCGGCCGGCACAGTGGTGCGCAGCCGGGGCCTTCTGGCTGAACCGCAGGTAATCGTGCTGACAATGGCCGAGCGCGCCGAAACCGGTCTGGCCGCGCGGCTGGCCCAGCATATGGATACGCAGGACGGCTCGTGTCTGATCTGTCTGGACGAGGGCGCGGAACAGGATGAACACGTCGCCCCGGCGCTTCCCGAGCGCCTGGCGTTCCACGTTGATCTTGGTGACATCCCCCTGCGCGACATCACGCCGATCTTGCTGCCCCCCGTGCCTGACGACACCCATGTCAGCGTCCCGGATGAAGCCTTGACCGCTCTGACCGTGCTGGCCGCGCGCTTTGGTATCGACAGCCTGCGCGCGCCTGTTCTGGCGCTGCGCTGTGCCCGTGCCCATGCTTTGCTGAACGGTCGGGACACGGTTGGCGGCGATGACATCACGGCCGCTGCTGCTCTGGTCTATCCAAACCGGGCGACGCTTTTGCCTCAGGACCGGGAAGACGACCCCGCCGAGCCGGATATGCCCGAGCCACCACCCGACGAAAGCCAGGGCGCGGATGAGACCGATCAATCCGACAGCCTGCCCTCGGGCGAGATGCTGATCGACGCGGTCGCGGCCCTGTTGCCGGCGGGTCTGCTGGATCAGATAAAGGCCAGGGCGGGCAACCGCAGCGCCAAAGGGTCCGGGGCCGGTGAAAAGCGCAAAGGCAACCGCCGTGGCCGCCCCCTGCCATCGCGGCCCGGTCGTCTGGATGGGCGCACCCGTATCGATCTGGTCGCCACGTTGCGCGCCGCGGCCCCCTGGCAACCGATCCGCCGCAAGGCACAACCGGATGCGCCCGGCCTTTTGATCCGGGCAAGCGATCTGCGCATGCGCCGCTTCGAAGAGAAATCCGACCGCCTGCTGATCTTTGCCGTAGATGCCTCGGGCAGTTCGGCCATCAGCCGCCTGAACGAAGCGAAAGGCGCGGTCGAAATCCTGCTGGCCGAGGCCTATTCGCGGCGTGATCATGTGGCGCTTGTGGCCTTCCGTGGCACCGGGGCGGAACTGTTGCTGCCGCCCACACGCAGCCTTGTGCAGACCAAACGCCGTCTGGCGGCATTGCCGGGCGGTGGCGGCACTCCGCTGGCCGCGGGCCTCAGGCAGGCGGCGGAACTGGCCGTGCTCAGCCGGGCCAAGGGTCTGACGCCCACTGTTGTCGTGATGACGGATGGGCGTGCCAATATCGCGCTGGATGGCAGCGCTGACCGCCCGCGCGCCGCCGCCGACAGCGAGGCGCTGGCCATATCCCTGCGCGCGCAGAACATTCAGGGGCTGATGATTGATACATCAAACCGCCCGCAGCCTGCTTTGCAGGGATTGGCCGCCTTGCTGGATGCGCCCTATCTGCCCTTGCCACGTGCCGATGCCCAGCGTGTCAGCCAGGCTGTGTCCGGCGCCTTGGGAACGGGATGAGCGCATGCGCTGGCCCCCTCCGCCCGATTGGCCAAACCGCGATCTGTCGCGGCAGGTCATGTGCAAGCCCCACCGCTGGCATGTTCAGGAAGACGGCACCGGTCCGACGCTGATCCTGATCCACGGTGCCGGCGGTTCGGTGCATTCCTTCCGCGACCTGCTGCCCATTCTGGCGCGTGATTTCCACGTCGTTGCCATCGACCTGCCCGGGCAGGGTCTGACTCAGCTGGGCGCCCGCCATCGCTGCGGGCTAGAGCAAATGGCAACCGACCTGATCAGCCTGATCCGGCAGCAAGGCTGGCATCCAAAGGCCCTGATCGGACATTCGGCGGGCGGCGCGCTGGCCTTGCGTGTCTCTCAGCAGCTGAAACCCACCCCGGCGATTGTCGGGATCAACCCCGCACTGGGTCATTTCGAAGGCGTGGCGGGCGTCCTGTTCCCGGTCATGGCCAAACTGCTGGCGCTGACGCCCGGGGTCGCGGGGTTCTTTTCGCGCAGCGCGGCGAATCCGGCGCGGGTGCGCAACCTGATCGAGACAACAGGCACAACGTTGCCCGAGGAGGGTCTGGCGCTTTATCGTCGACTGGTGGCGGATCGCGGTCATGTGGACGCAACCTTGCTGATGATGGCGCAATGGTCTCTGGATGATCTGCTGGCTGATCTGCAGAGTGTCAGGGCACCGGCCCTGTTTCTGGCTGGCGACAAGGACGAGGCCGTTCCCCCCTCGATCCCGGAAGCGGCCGCGCGGCGCATGCCGAATGCCCACGTGGTGCATTTGCCCGGCCTTGGACATCTGGCGCATGAGGAAGCGCCCGAACTGATAGCCGGTCACATCACGGCCTTTCTGGGCAAGTTGCCGTCTCGGATACGGCTGGTCGAGAGACCGCAGGACTGAGCCTGGCCCACTTGCCTTAATCACGCAAAAGGCGCATGCCTTGCGCATGGCAGAAAACTTAACTTCGCATCGACCTGGACTGGCAATCGGGCTGAAACTGGCGGCGGTTTTCGTCTTTGTTGTCATGTCCGGAATCGTCAAATCCACGGCGGAAGAGGTCCCGCCGGGACAGGCGGTCTTCTTTCGCTCGTTCTTCGCGATTCCCGTCATTCTGGTCTGGCTGGCGATGCGCCGCGAGCTGCGCCAGGGGCTGATCACCCGCAAGCCCGGTTATCACGTTCTGCGCGGGATTCTGGGCACCACGGCGATGGGACTTACCTTTACCGGCCTTGGCCTGCTTCCACTGCCCGAAGTCACGGCGATCGGCTTTGCAACGCCCATCTTCACCGTGATTCTGGCGGCGATCTTCCTGGGCGAGCAGATCCGCATGGTGCGCGTTTCGGCCGTCGTTCTGGGGCTTGTCGGTGTGATCATCATGCTCTGGCCGCGATTGACCGGAACCGGTGATCTGCAGGATGGTGCCACCCTTGGCGCGCTGGCCATTCTGATCGCCACTCTGATGCGCTCCGTTGTGCAGATCCACGTGCGCCGGATGGTCGAAACGGAACATACCGCGGCCATCGTGTTCTATTTTTCCCTCACCGCGGCGGCCCTGTCGCTGCTGACCGCACCCTTTGGTTGGGTCAAGCCGGATGCTCAGACCGTCATGCTGTTGATCAGCACCGGATTTCTGGGCGGTTTGGCACAGATCCTGATCACCTCGTCCTATCGCTTTGGCGGGGCATCGATGCTGGCCCCGTATGATTACGCCTCGATGATCTTTGCGGTTCTGATCGGCTATGTCTGGTTCAACGAATTGCCGACACTCGTCATGCTGATCGGTGCCGCGCTGGTGATCGCGGGCGGCGCTCTGGTGATCTGGCGCGAGCGGCAACTGGGCATGGATCGCACCAAGGTCCGGGCGGTCAGCGACCCCAAGAGCGGCTAGGGCTTTACCATGCACCACGGACAGTTACTGTGCGCACAGCCAGCTATCGGAGGCACCCATGTCTGACCCACAGTCCCACAAAGTGAAGATGAAAGAGCTGCAGGCCAGTCAGCGCGCCAAGATCGCCGAGGCCACCGACCCCGGACGGGGCCTGGTTCTGGTGCATACAGGCAATGGCAAGGGCAAATCATCTTCGGCCTTTGGCGTGATCATCCGCGCCCTGGGCTGGAAACACAGCGTGGGCGTGGTGCAGTTCATCAAGGGCACCTGGGTCACGGGCGAACGGCAGTTCTTTGAGCGGTTGGGCGAGGTGACCTGGCACACCATGGGCGACGGGTTCACCTGGAATACGCAGGACATGGATCGCGACATCGCCTCGGCCAGAGCCGCCTTCGAAAAGGCCTGCGAGATGATGTCCAGCGGTGCCTTCGACCTGATCGTGCTGGACGAGATCAATATCGCACTGCGGTATGATTATTTGGATGTCGAGGCGGTGCTGGAGGGGTTGAAGGCCCGCTCGAACCGCACCAGCGTGATCCTGACAGGGCGCGACGCCAAGCCGGAGATCTGCGACTATGCCGATCTGGTTACCGAGATGACCGAGGTCAAGCACCCCTATGCCGCCGGTATCAAGGCCCAGCGCGGGGTGGATTTCTGAACACCGGCATGGCGGATCGCGCCGGGATGCCCGTTAGATCAGGCGGGCTCCACGCCGCCTGCCCATCGCGGGAACAAGCGGCGTGGTCCATCGTCATGGCTCAGAGACGTACCAGCTTTTCATAGCTTTCGGCGACATCGCGGGTCAGCGCGCCGACCTCGAAGTTATAGTCTCCGATCTGGCCCACGGGCGTGACCTCGGCGGCGGTGCCGGTCAGCCAGCATTGCTCGAAGCTTTCCAGTTCTTCGGGCATGATGTGGCGTTCATGGACCTGGATCTGGCGGTCTTTCAGCATGCCGATCACCGTCTGGCGCGTGATGCCGTTGAGAAAGCAATCCGGGGTCGGCGTGTGCACTTCGCCATCCTTGACGAAGAAGATGTTCGCGCCGGTCGCCTCGGCCACATAGCCGCGATAGTCAAACATCATCGCATCCGCGCAGCCTTTGGCTTCGGCGGCATGTTTGGACATGGTGCAGATCATGTACAGACCCGCCGCCTTGGCATGGCTGGGAATGGTTTCCGGACTGGGGCGTTTCCATTTCGAGATGTCCAGCTTGGCACCCTTGAATTTCGAGTCCCCGTAATAGGCGCCCCACTCCCAGGCGGCGATGGCCATGCGAACCGGGTTGCGGGCAGAGGCGACACCCATGTCTTCGCCTGCTCCCCGCCACGCAACGGCGCGCACATAAGCGTCAGACAGGCCGGACGCCTTCATGACTTCGGCCTTGGCCGCTTCGATCTCATCCACCGAATAGGGGATCTCGAAATCGATCATCTCGGCCGAGCGGCGCAGGCGCTCGGAATGTTCGCGGCTCTTGAAGATCTTGCCGTTATAGGCGCGCTCACCCTCGAACACCGAGCTTGCATAATGCATTGCATGCGTCAGGATGTGGACATTCGCATCGCGCCAGTCGATCAGCTTGCCGTCCATCCAGATCTGGCCATCACGGTCGTCATAACTCGCCATTTTATATTCTCCTGCACATCCATGTGCGTTTTCATATGTTGCGCACTTGCGTCCGATCCGGACATATTCTTGCGCCAAAACTGCGATTCGATACCTTTTCACTGTTGGAATGTCAACAAGGCTGACGTAAGCTTGGCGCAATGACGGACAGTGAAAAGTAGAGAGGGTTATGTCAGAGGGACGCAGCACTCAGGCCTATATGGGCGAAAGCCTTCTTTTCCTGACCGACGAGCAACTCAGGCAGGGAATCGAGGCGATGTTCTTTGCCTATCGCGGCTTTACCGCGGATCCCGATCGTATCCTGTCCGAGAAAGGCTATGGGCGCGCGCATCATCGCGCCATTCACTTCATCAACCGCGCGCCGGGCACAACAGTGAACAATCTGCTGTCGATTCTGGGCGTGACCAAGCAATCCCTGAACCGGGTGCTGCGCACCCTGATCGAGGACGGGCTTGTGGAAAGCCGCGTCGGCAAATCAGACAAGCGCGAACGTCATCTGCATCTGACAGAGGATGGTCAGGAGCTGGAATCGCAATTGTCCGATGCCCAGCGCGCCCGCATGCGCGCGGCATACCGAGACGCAGGGCCCGAAGCCGTTGCCGGGTTCCGCCAGGTGCTGGAGGCGATGATGGAAGTGGATTTGCGCAGAACCTTCGTTCGCCTCAGGGACGCCGGATGATGCGCGAACTGGATGCCCATCTGCTGATTGTCGATGACGACGAGCGTATTCGCGATCTGCTGAAGAAATTCCTGATGCGCAACGGGTTTCTGGTAACCGCGGCGCGGGACGCCGAACATGCGCGCCGTGTCTTGTTGGGGCTGGATTTCGACATGATCATCATGGATGTGATGATGCCGGGCGAGGATGGCGTGTCGCTGACCCGCGCGCTGCGCGAGACCCATACGACCCCGATCCTGCTGCTGACCGCCAAGGGCGAGACCGAGCATCGCATCGCCGGGCTTGAAGCCGGGGCGGATGACTATCTGTCCAAACCGTTCGAGCCCAAGGAACTGCTGTTGCGCATCAACGCGATCCTGCGGCGCATGCCGGAAACACCGACGGAAAACACCACTCCCAAGATCCTGCATCTTGGCCCGATCCGCTATGACATCGAACGCGCTGAGATGTGGCGCGGTGACGATATCGTGCGCCTCACGGCGACCGAAAGCCAGTTGATGAAGATCTTTTCGGCCCGCCCCGGCGAGGCCGTGACGCGCAACAAGCTGGTCGAGGATCTGGGCCGTGATCGCGGGCAGGCGCAGGAACGCGCCGTGGATGTTCAGATCACCCGCCTGCGGCGCAAGATCGAAGACAACCCCAAGCAACCCCGTTATCTTCAGACGGTGCGGGGCGCGGGATATATGCTGTCTCCGGATTGATCGGATCCGTGCCGGTGTCGGGCGTGGGATTGGGGTATTTGTGACCAGAAAGAAGCGGGGGTGTCTTGATGAAAACAGCGCTGATTACACATGTCGATTGCCTCGGCCATGTGACGCCTGAAGGCCACCCCGAGCGCGTTGCGCGGCTTGAGCATGTTCTGCATGCGCTGGACGGGCTGGATCTGACGCGGGTGACAGCCCCTTTGGCGCGCGATACGGATCTGGCGCGCGTGCATCCGCAAAGCCATATCGCGGATATCCGGGGGCGGGCTCCGGATGAGGGCCATCATCAGATCGATGCAGATACCTGGATGTCGCCCGGGTCGCTGCAGGCAGCCCTGCGCGCGGCGGGCGGGGCGATCAAGGCTGTCGACATGGTGCTGGGGGGCGAGGCGACCAATGCATTTGCCGCGATACGTCCGCCGGGACATCACGCCGAGCGGCAAACAGCCATGGGGTTTTGCCTGTTCGGCAATGCGGCTCTGGCGGCTAGACATGCGCTTGACGTGCATGGCCTGGAGCGCGTGGCGATCGTCGATTTCGATGTGCATCACGGCAATGGCACGCAGGATCTGTTGTGGGATGAGCCCCGCGCCCTGGTCATCACCAGCCAGCAGATGCCGCTTTGGCCGTGGTCGGGCAACCCGTCGGAAACCGGGGCGCATGGCAATGTGCTGAACATCGCGCTGCCTCCGGAGAGCGATGGGACCAAGATGCGCTTTGAATACACCAGGCAGGTGTTCCCGCGCCTGCGCGCGTTCGGGCCGGAGCTGATCATCATCTCGGCCGGGTTTGACGCGCATATGGATGACCCGCTTGCGCAGTTGAACTGGGAAACCGATGATTTTGCCTGGGTCACCGCAGAGCTGTGCGCCCTGGCCGCTGAACTGTGTCAGGGGCGGGTGGTGTCGACACTGGAAGGCGGCTATGATCTGAAGGCCCTGTCCGACAGCGCCCGGGCGCATGTACAAGAACTGATGAAGGCCGCGACATGAGCGAAACCCCTGTATCCGAAATGACATTTGAAAACGCCATGCGCGAGCTGGAATCCGTTGTGGATCAACTGGAGCGGGGCGACGTGGCTCTGGATGCGTCCATCGCCTTGTATGAGCGGGGCGCGGCCTTGAAGAAGCGCTGCGAGGATGAGTTGAAGCGCGCCGAGGAAAAGGTTGCTGCGATTACCCTGGATGGGGATGGCTCTGTGACCGGGACCAAGCCTGTCGAAGGGCTTTAGCCCGATGTTCGATAGCCGGCTGAAGCAGGCCGCCGCCGAGATCCAGGCGCATTTCGATCTGGTGCTGTCGGCCTTTGAGGATTCGCCCGTGGCCCATGGCATGGCCTATGCCACGCAAGGGGGCAAGCGGTTGCGCGGGTTTCTGGTGCTGGAAGGCGCGCGGCTGCACGGGGTAACGTCTGAGCGCGCGCTGTGGCCCGCCACCGCGATCGAGGCGCTACATGCCTATAGCCTGGTCCATGACGATCTGCCCTGCATGGATGATGATGACATGCGGCGCGGTCGCCCGACAGTTCACATGAAATGGGACGAGGCCACGGCGGTTCTGGTGGGCGATGCGCTTCAGACGCTGGCCTTTGAATTGGTGACCCGCCCGGAGGCGGGATCGGGCGATGTGCGCGCCGACCTGGCCCTGAGCCTTGCGCGCGCCAGCGGTGTCGAGGGTATGGTGCTGGGCCAGGCTCTGGATATCGCGGCCGAGACCGCGGATGTGCCGCTTACGCTGGAGCAGATCACCCGGCTGCAGGCCGGCAAGACCGGTGCCCTGATCGAATGGTCCGCACAGGCCGGTGCCCGGCTGGTCGGCGCGGATCCGGCGGCATTGGGGGCCTATGCCAAAGCCCTGGGTCTGGCGTTTCAGATCGCCGATGACATCCTTGATATCGAGGGCGATGCCGAAACCGTCGGCAAGGCCGTGGGCAAGGATGCCGATGCTGGCAAGGCCACCTTTGTGTCGTTGCTGGGGCTGGACGGGGCGAAACGCCGCGCCAGCGATCTGGTGACGCAGGCCTGTGATGCATTAACTGTTTACGGTGAAGAGGCGGAAACCTTGCGAGACGCTGCGCGTTTCGTTATCTCCCGCCGGAATTGAAGCCACGCCCCAGAAGGAGGCGTTATGTCAGACCGCCCCAAGACACCGCTGCTGGACCAGGTCACAAGACCTGCCGATCTCAAGCAGTTCAACGACAGCCAGCTGCGCCAGGTTGCGGATGAACTTCGTCGGGAGACGATTTCGGCCGTGTCGGTGACAGGTGGACATCTGGGCGCGGGCCTTGGTGTGGTTGAACTGACGGTGGCGCTGCATGCCGTCTTCGACACGCCGCGCGACAAGGTGATCTGGGATGTGGGGCACCAATGCTATCCGCACAAGATCCTGACCGGTCGGCGCGAGCGCATTCGCACGCTGCGCATGAAGGACGGTCTGAGCGGCTTCACCAAGCGGTCGGAATCGCCCTATGATCCGTTTGGCGCTGCGCATTCTTCCACGTCGATCTCGGCCGCTCTGGGCTTTGCTGTGGCGCGCGATCTGGGAGGCGTGACGCCCGAGGGTTTGGGCGACGCGATCGCGGTGATCGGTGATGGCGCGATGAGCGCAGGCATGGCCTTTGAGGCGATGAACAACGCCGGGCACCTCAAGAAACGCCTGATCGTTATCCTGAATGACAATGAGATGTCGATTGCGCCGCCGGTCGGGGCGCTGTCCTCCTATCTCTCGCGGCTTTATGCAGAAGAGCCGTTTCAGGAGCTTAAGGCCGCGGCCAAGGGCGCGGTGTCGTTACTGCCCGAGCCATTCCGCGAAGGGGCGCGGCGCGCCAAGGAAATGCTCAAGGGCATGGCCGTGGGCGGGACGCTGTTCGAAGAGCTTGGGTTTTCCTATCTCGGCCCCATCGACGGGCATGACATGGACCAGTTGCTGCCTGTCCTGCGCACGGTCAAGGCGCGGGCAACGGGGCCGATCCTGATCCATGTGCTGACGAAGAAGGGCAAGGGCTATGCCCCGGCCGAGGCGGCGCGAGACAAGGGACATGCGACCGCAAGGTTCGATGTGCTGACAGGAGAGCAGAGCAAATCGCCATCAAACGCGCCGTCCTACACGCGCGTGTTTGCAGACAGCCTGGTGCAAGAAGCCGCGCTGGACGACAAGATCTGTGCCGTGACAGCAGCGATGCCCGACGGCACTGGCCTGAACCTGTTTGCGGAACGCTATCCAAGCCGGTGTTTCGATGTCGGAATCGCCGAACAGCACGGCGTGACCTTTGCCGCAGCCCTGGCGGCGGGTGGCATGAAACCGTTTTGCACGATGTATTCCACCTTTCTGCAGCGCGGATATGACCAGGTGGTCCACGATGTGGCGATCCAGCGCCTGCCGGTGCGCTTTGCCATCGACCGCGCCGGGCTGGTGGGGGCTGACGGGGCAACACATGCGGGCAGCTTTGACATTGCCTTTCTGGCCAACCTTCCGGGCTTTACCGTCATGGCAGCGGCGGATGAGGCCGAACTTGTGCATATGGTGGCAACCGCAGCCGCACATGACGACGGCCCGATCGCCTTCCGCTTTCCGCGTGGAGAAGGCACCGGGGTCGATATGCCCGAACGTGGCGAACCACTGGAGATCGGCAAGGGCCGCATGATCCGCCAGGGCAGCCGCGTTGCCATCCTGTCTTTTGGAACCCGCCTTTCAGAAGTGCTGAAGGCCTGCGAAGCGCTGGATGCCAAGGGAATCACGCCCACCGTGGCGGACGCCCGGTTTGCCAAACCGCTGGACAAGGATCTGATCCTTTCACTTGCAGCGGATCATGACGCGCTGATCACCATCGAAGAAGGTGCCGTGGGTGGCTTTGGCAGTCATGTGGCGCAACTTTTGTCCGACGAGGGCGTGTTTGATCACGGGCTGAAATTCCGATCGATGGTGCTGCCCGATATCTTCATTGATCAGGCCAGCCCAGAGGACATGTATGCGGTAGCCGGCATGAATGCCGCGGATATCGAGGCCAAGGTGCTGCATGTATTGGGTGTGGCCCAGATCGCAGGAAAACGCGCCTGACGCCGCTGCGCCAGAGTGGTCCGGCTGCCTCTTTCAAATCGGTCCAGAGACTTTCACAAGCGCGGGTTTGAAAAAACTCAGGTCGACTGCGCAGTGGCGGGCCAAAATTCGTTGCGCTTCGATCGTTTGAAGATACTCTTTCGACATTGAACAATTTTTTTATGTGCGAAGGAAACTCCCGTGTCGAAAGCAGAAGAAGCCTTGAACAAGGCAAAAAGTGCCTATTTGAATCGGAAAATGGATCAAAAGACGTTCAACGCGGTTTTGAAGAAGGTGCAACCCGCGCTGCAAGCCGAAGGTAAAGCAATTGATATGGCGCGCATTCTGCGATGGCAGGAAATGCGGGCCAAAATGGTAAAGTCAATCATTGACGAGTGCGACGTGGCCACCCTGGACAGCAAAACCTGGAAGCTGATCAAGAAAGAGGCCGGCATCAAGAAATCCAAGTTCCTGCAGAAATCCGATGCGGATGTGTCAAAGTACCTGTCGGCCTATCAGAAGGCGCATGGCAAGTTCGTGAAAGAAATGGGCGAACCGGTCGGGCGCGCTGTGATCGCATGTCGCGAGATGCTGGTCGCGAACAAGAAACTTCAGGACTCGTTCGACAAGTTCCTCGGTTCCAAGGAATTCAAGACGGAACTGGCCAAGGATCTGCAAGCGTCGTGCCAGCAGATGAAGAAAACACTTGTCTCGCAGTTCGAGATGCTTCGCGATTATGCCACGGATAGCGAAAAAGAGGCCAAGCAGCTCGAAGCGACCTTCGATCAGTTCATCTTGACCAGCTAATCCGGTTATCAGGGCAGCGCCTGCAGCCTTCGGGCCGCTAGGCGTTGCCCATCAGCGCCGCATCGAACGGATAGGTCGTCAGGTTCTCGTATCCGTCTTCGGTAATCAGCACCTGATCTTCCAGCTTGATCGAGAACCCGCCGCCCTCTTCACTGACAAGCGCCTCGACACACAAGACCATGCCCGGCTCTAGCGGATAGTCGAACGCACCTTCGACCGCCTTGTCGGCATAGGCCACCAAAGGCCATTCGTCACACAGGCCCACCCCGTGCATCAGGCAGCCGTATTTCTGGTTCATGAACCTGTCGTCCAGCTTGTGGCAATTGGCCGTCAACTCGGGGATCGTCACGCCCGGTTTCAGCATCTCCATATTGGTCATGATATGCTCATGCGCGTGACGCATCGCATAGACCATCTCACTGCTGGGCTTCTGGTCACCAATCCACCAGGTCCGTGAAATATCGATGCAGAACCCATAACTGCCGATCAGGTCGGTATCAAAGGCCACGATCTCGTTGTTCTGAACGATCCGGGGACCACATTCCTGGAACCACGGATTTGTCCGCTGACCCGACGCCAGCAGCCGCGTTTCGATCCATTCACCACCGCGCCGGATGTTTTCGGCATGCAACACAGCCCAGATGTCATCTTCGGAGATGGTGCCACCGGGAACCTGGGCGCGCGAGAAATCCTCCATCGCGCGCACTGCGGTTTCACAGGCGTGATTGGCGCATCGCATCGCCAGAATTTCGTCCGGACCCTTCACCGAACGCGCCTTTTCCGTGACCTCTTCACCTTCCATGATCTCGAAACCCACGGCTTCGAGAGCACGCGCGCCATGCAGCATGATCTTGTCCACCGCCAGACGCGTGTTGCCAGGCGCATGGGCGCGCAGAAGATCGGCCACTTCGGCGGCAAAGCTTGAACTGTCCTGCAATACCTTGTCGCCGCTGGAGAAATAAAACATCGACGCGCCCGAACGTTGTTCACGCACCAACGGATTGAATGCGCTCAGGAAGGGCGAATTCTTGTAATCCCAGATCACCATGTACCCATCCGCACACAGCAGAACGGCCCGGAACGGGTTATGGGTGTTCCAAAGCTGCATATTGGTGCTGTCGGTGGCATAGCGGATGTTGAGCGGGTCGAACATCAACAGGCCGGCATAGCCGCGATCGACGATATGCTGGGTCAGACGTGTCCAGCGAAACCTGCGCATCTCTTCGAGATTGGGGAGTGTCAGACCGGCCGCATCCCATTCGCGAAAGGCCAGTTGCGTGGGCCCGATCTCGATACGATCATTGTCGTTCGGAGTGCCATCACCCAGAACGGCTCCCTGTGTCGGGTCGATCTTGCGGGTGTCGCGGTAATGCGTGTTCATCACTAAGCTCCTCTTGCACTGCTCAAGGCTAACCGGGCATTTCAGTGTCAAACCGAAGAAAAACGACGCGTTCTTGCGTCGCATTCTGACTGGGATTGCAGGCTTTCCGGGGATTCAGGCTTTGGATCGCCCCCAAAAGCCGCTTGGCAGGCAGAGGGAAGGTTTCATAGGTTCGGGGCGCAACAGGAAGGCACGGACAAGATGAATGACGCCAGCGCCCCAGCGCGCGCACCGATTTGCCAAACCCGGATTCCGTTCGATGTCACACCGCGCAGCCTGCCGGGAATTCGGCCACTGCAGGCCGATGACTGGCTTATGGTGGACGAAGCTTTTGGCGCGCAGATGGCCTATCGGTCCGAACTGTTGAAAGCGCGTCGCTCAGATGTGCTGAGCCTGCAGGACAGCGCGCGGCCTGCCGCCGAAGAATTGCTTGCGACAACCCTGGCCCTGTTGCGCGCGACGCCTGAGCGGGGCTACCGGGTCAGCGACAGCACCGTGACGCGCCCTGATGGTCTGGCCATCACGCTGCAGCCCGGCGATCCATTGGGCACCCTGGGTCAGCTTGTGCAGGAAGACCTCTGCATTCTGGAAAAACGCGGGCAAGAGCATGTGCTGACCGGTGCCGTGCTTTGCTTTCCGGCAAGCTGGCGTCTGGACGAGAAATTCGGACGACCCATGACGGTGATCCACGCACCCGTGCCCAGCTATGACAGCGGTATCAGCCGCCGCGTGCAGCGCCTGTTTGATGGTGTGCAACTGGGCAAACCGCTCTGGCGCTTCAATCGGTTGTGGTACGTGGATGCAGAGTTGTATCAACCCAGATCCGAGAACGGCCCGCCCCGCCCCCGGCCGGGCAAAACAGGCCCGCGGTTTTTCCGGTGTGAAAAGCAATCCATCTTCCGCCTGCCCCGGACCCAAGCCGTGATCTTTTCGATCCACACGTTCGTTCTGTCAGAACAGGACGCCCCGCCCGAAGCGTTTCAAGATTAACCGTCGATCTGTTTTGCCATGATCGCGATGGCCTGCTGATAGACGGTCGCTACATTCCATTGCTTGATCGCGGCGAAATTCGGCTCGCCTTCCTGATACCCGCGCCCGGGGATCCAGCCCTTCTGGCGCAGATAATTGGCGGTGGAGGCCAGCGCATCGCTCTGGTCATAGAAATCAACCTTGCCATCGCCGTTGGCATCCACGCCATAGGTCATCGCATTGCCGGGCAGGAATTGCGTATGGCCCAGTTCTCCGTGTTTTGCGCCCCGGGTGTCTCCGGTGATCGTTCCCTGATCGACAAGCAGCAGCGCACCGATGGCGTGGGGCCGGAAGAACTCGGCCCGGCGACAATCAAAGGTGAGCGTGACAATGGCCGACACGATCTGGCTATCGCCCATGAATCCGCCAAAGGCGGTCTCCATGCCATGAATGGCAATCAGAACACCGGCGGGCACGCCATATTGCCGCTCGAGGGCTGCATAGAATTCCGGATTGCGCGCTTTGCGCTTCTTGCCCTGCGCCACAATGGTGGCAGAGCCGCGCAGTTCCATGAACTTGTCGAGGCTATAGCGGAAGGATTTCTGGTTGCGGTCCGCAGAAATGGTGCGCGAGGCATATTGCGCCTGGGACAGGGCCTGCAATCCGCGCGCCTGGACCCCCTGCGTGCGCGCATAGGCGGCAAAGTCGGATTTCCATGTCTCGAACCCCGCCGATGTATTGCCGCAGCTGAGCGCATGCGCGCCCCCGGCCATCATCACAAGAGACATCGCTACCGCAAGGACATGTGCGCGCATCATTTCACTCCGAACCACTCAGACACGATCAGAATGACCCGGACAGGTCCGCCGATCAATCCTCTTGCGCCAAGAGAGCCGCAAGCCCCGCACGATAATCCGGATAGATCAGCCGCACGCCCAACTCATCCTTGATCAGGTCGTTGCGCACACGCTTGCTCTCGGCATAAAAACTGCGCGCCATGGGTGTCATATCCGCCTCGTCAAAGGCGACGGCGGGGGGTGCCGGCACATCAAGCAACAGCGCTGCATGGGCGATGACATCCTCGGGCGGTGCCGGATCATCGTCACACAGGTTATAGACCGCTCCGGGGTGGGGACGGTGGATCGAGGCATGCAGCACCTGCGCGATATCATCGACATGGATACGGCTGAAGACCTGGCCCTCCTTGATGATGCGCCGCGCCGAGCCGTCGCGCACCTTTGCAAATGGCCCGCGACCGGGGCCATAGATCCCGGCCAGACGAAACACATGCAAGGGCAAACCGGGAATCGCCTGCCAGGCCTGTTCCGCATCCTTGCGCCACTGCCCGCGTCGGGTCGAGGGCGTCAGGGGCGTGGTCTCATCGACCCAGCCGCCCTGGTGGTCGCCATAGACACCCGTGGTCGAGAGATAGCCCGCCCATTCAAGCCGTGAGGCGGCCGCCGCAATCTGATCGCCAAAAGCGGCCAGAACCGGATCGCCTTCTTCGCTGGGCCCGGCAGAGATCAGGATATGGCTGGCCTGCGCCAATGCGGCCTCGCAGTCCGGGCCGGGAAACAGCAGCGGGATCACTCCGCTTTCCCGAATCGCCTCGGCCTTGGCGGGCGCGCGCGTGGTGCCATAGATCGTCCAGCCCTCGGGCAGCAACCGGCGCGCCAGTGCCCGAGCAGAATAGCCGTGTCCGAATGAAAGCAATGTCTTGGCCATGGCCTTTGATGCTCTGCCAGCAGACGCAGCGCAAGTGTTACAAAAATCATTTGCCATGACGTTTTTTGTAACATATATTTTCAGCACCGGTTTGGAGGAGCCCTCACGATGTATAGCCAAGGCCTGATCGGCGCCGATGGGCGCACGGATGAAACCCCCGAATTCCTTGAGGCGTTCCAGAAACGCATCGACGCCGAAGAAAAGATCGAGCCCAATGACGCGATGCCAGAAGGATATCGCCGCACATTGGTGCGCCAGATCGGCCAGCACGCCCATTCCGAAATCGTCGGCATGCTGCCCGAGGGCAACTGGATCACCCGCGCGCCCTCTCTGCGCCGCAAGGCCGCTTTGCTGGCCAAGGTGCAGGATGAAGGCGGGCATGGCCTGTATCTTTATGCCGCCGCCGAAACCCTGGGTGTCAGCCGCAAGGACATGACCGAAGAGTTGCTGGACGGGCGCGCGAAATACTCGTCGATCTTCAACTATCCCACCTTGTCATGGGCCGATATCGGCACGATCGGCTGGCTGGTGGATGGCGCGGCGATCATGAACCAGATCCCCCTGTGCCGCTGTTCCTATGGCCCCTATGCCCGCGCGATGATCCGCGTGTGCAAGGAGGAAAGCTTCCACCAGCGCCAGGGCTATGAGATCGTCATGACGCTGGCGCAAGGCACGCCTGAACAAAAGGCGATGGCACAAGACAGCCTCAATCGCTGGTGGTGGCCCTCGATCATGATGTTTGGTCCCCATGATGGGGATTCGGTGCATGGCGATCAGTCGATGGCATGGAAGATCAAACGGTTCTCCAATGATGAGCTGAGACAGAAATTCATCGATGCGACCGTGCCCCAGGCCGAATACCTGGGTCTGACGATCCCTGATCCTGATCTGAAGTGGAACGAGGACAAGGGTGGCTATGATCACGGGCCCATCGACTGGGACGAGTTCTGGCGCGTCGTGAAGGGTCATGGCCCGATGGCGAAGGACCGGATCAAGGCGCGCAAGGCGGCCTGGGACGAGGGAGCCTGGGTGCGCGAAGCCGCTCTGGCCCATGCCGAGAAACGCCGCGCGCGCAAACTGGCCGCAGAGTAGACGTCACATGCGGGAGCGAGGGGTACGCCCCCTCGCGCTCCCCAGGAATATTTTCAGCAAGATGAAGGAGAGGGTCTCATGACCGGTGAAGTGCCCCTTTGGGAAGTGTTTATCCGCCCACGCAATGGCCTGGCCCACAAGCATGTGGGATCCATCCATGCCGCGGACGAAGTCATGGCCCTGCAGGCCGCGCGCGATGTCTATACCCGTCGCGGTGAAGGCAATTCGATCTGGGTGGTGCCCTCTGTGGCCATCACCGCAAGCGATCCGGATCAGGCGGGCGAGAATTTTGAGCCCGGTGAGAAAATCTATCGCCATCCGACATTCTATGACATTCCCGATGAAGTGGGACATATGTGATGGCCTTGTTTGACGCTGTTCTTGAACTGGCGGATGATCATCTGGTTCTGGGCCATCGCCTGAGCGAATGGTGCGGCCATGCGCCGATGCTGGAAGAAGATCTGGCCCTGCCCAATATGGCGCTGGATCTGATCGGCACGGCGCGCACGCTTTATGACTATGCCGCCACGCTGGAAGGCCAGGGCCGGACCGAGGATGACATGGCCTATCTGCGCGGGGAACGGGAGTATCGCAACCTGTTGCTCTGTGAACGCCCGAACGAAGATTTCGCCCATACGATCCTGCGCCAGCTTTATTTCGCCGCCTTCATGAAACCCTATTGGGAGGCCGCGCTGAACAGTTCGGATCCGATCATCGCCGGTGTCGCGGGCAAGGCCGTCAAGGAGATGGCCTATCACATCCGCCATGCGGGGGAATGGGTGATTCGTCTGGGAGATGGCACCGACGAAAGCGCCCGGCGCATGAATGACGCGGTTGAGGCCTTGCATATCTATGTGGGCGAGCTGTTCGAGGAGAGCGCAGCCGAGGGCCTTGACGCCCTGCCCTCCCGCGCATCCATCCAACCTGCCTGGGACGCCACGGTGGACGAGATCTTTGGCCATGCGCTGCTGAGCCGTCCCGTCGTGCAGTATCCGCAGACCGGCGGTCGGCGCGGTGTGCATGGTGAAAGCCTGGGGCATCTGCTGGCCGAGATGCAGTCGGTCTATCGCGCCCATCCGGGGGCGACGTGGTAAGTGCGGCCACCCCTCTGGACGCAGGACGCGCCTGGGCCGCCGCTGCCGCTGTGCCCGATCCCGAGGTGCCCTGCGTCACGGTCGCCGATCTGGGCATTCTGCGCGATGTGCGCATCGAGGACGGCGTGGCGGTGGCCCGGGTCACACCCACCTATTCGGGTTGCCCTGCGACCCTCGCCATAGAATTGGCGATTGAGACCGCATTGCTGCAAGTCGGCTTTGACGCCAGGATCGAGCGCGTGCTGTCTCCGGCATGGACGACAAACTGGATCAGCGATGAGGGCCGCGAAAAGCTGCGCGCCTATGGGATTGCGCCGCCTGAACAGGAAACAGGCTCGAAAATGGCCCTCTTTGGTGAAACAACCGTCCATTGCCCACGCTGCAACAGCGCCAATACGGAAAAGCTGAGCGAATTCGGGTCGACCGCCTGCAAGGCTCAGTATCGCTGCCTGAGCTGCGCCGAACCCTTTGACTATTTCAAATGCATCTGAGGAGCCCGCGATGTTCCACGACCTGACAATCAGCGCCGTACACCCCGAAACAGACAGCGCCGTCGCGATCAGTTTCGACGTGCCTGCCGAACTGGCAGCCGCTTTCGCGTTTGAGCCGGGCCAGTACCTGACCCTGCGTGCCAGCGTGTCTGGGCAGGATATCCGGCGATCCTATTCGATTGCCAGTGCACCCGGTGAGCCGCTGACCGTGGGTATCAAGCGTGTCGACGACGGGGCGTTCTCGACCTATGCCCAGGACCTCAAGCCCGGCGATACACTGCAGGTGATGCAGCCCGAGGGCCGTTTCGTCACCAAGGGCGCACGCAAGATCGTTCTGATCGCCTCGGGCTCGGGGATCACGCCGATGGTCTCCATCGCCTCGGATGTTCTGGATCAGGGCGGCGAGGTGACGGTGATCTATGGCAACAAGCGCACCGACACGATCATGTTTCGCGACGCTCTGGACGGGTTGAAGGATCGCTATCTTGACCGCTTCACGATGATCCATGTGCTGAGCCGCGAACCCCAGGATGTTGCCATTCTGAACGGGCGGATCACCGGAGAGAAGGTGATCGCGCTGGGACAGGCCGGAGCGATTGATCTGATCGGCGCGGATGGCGTGTTTCTCTGTGGCCCCGGCGAGATGATCGACGATGTGAGCGCAGCACTTGTCGCCGCAGACATCCCCAAAGAGCGCATCCATTTCGAGCGGTTTTACCAGGATGGAGAGGTGCCCCGCGCGCCCAAATCCGCAGCCGCCGAGGCCGCGGCCGCCTCGGGTGTCGCGGTCGAAGTCATGCTGGATGGAACACGTCGCCTGTTTCGGTTCGAAGCGCAGGATGACACGGTGATCGACGCGGCCGCACGCCAGGGGCTGGAACTGCCGTTTTCCTGCAAGGGGGGCATGTGTTGTACCTGCCGCTGCAAGGTCGCCGAAGGCAGTGCGGAAATGGCGGTGAATTATTCGCTGGAAGACTGGGAGCTGAAGGCGGGCTTTACCCTGGCCTGCCAGGCGCGTCCCACCTCAGACAAGCTGGTACTGGATTTCGACGCCGCTTGATCCGAATCGCAGGTCATGAACTTGATGGGGCATGACAAGGAAATCGCCAGACCTCGCCGATGCCTATGGGCTCAAAACCTCCGAAGATTCCCGCAAGCTTTATGCGGGATGGGCAGACAGCTATGACAGCGATTTTGCCGATCGGCAGGATTACATCCTGCCGCAGGAAACCGCCCGCGCCTTTGTCGAGGCCGGCGGGCATGGCCCCCTTCTGGATGTCGGCGCAGGCACGGGTCTTTGCGGGGTCGCATTGGCCGGCCACGGGGCCCATCCCATCGACGCGACCGATATCAGCGGCGAGATGCTGGGCCGCGCGATGCTCAAGGACATCTATCGCGACGCGATAGAGGCGGATCTGACCCAGGGCTTGCCAGTCCCGGAAGGCAGTTATGCCGGCATCATATCCTCGGGCACGTTCACGACGGGCCATGTCGGGCCGGACGCCATAACCGAGTTGCTGCGCGTCGCCAGACCACAGGCGCTTTTTGCTCTGTCGATCAACGCCAAGCATTATGAAAGCGCGGGATTCCAGGCCAAGTTCAACGCCCTGGGATCTGACATCACCGATCTGACCCTGAAAGACGTGCCGATCTATGGCCCCAAGGCCAGCGGCGCGCATAGGGACGATCGCGCCTATGTGGCGCTGTTCCGCAAAGCCTGAGCCCTCAGGACAGTTCGTGCGCGATCATCCGCGCGGCGACATCCTGGCCCGTCTGATAGGCACCATGTGCCGTGGCCTGCCAGTGCAGGGAAAACATCTCGCCGGCAAAGCCGATGCGCCCGGAGTGCAGCCCGATCAGATCGCGCCGCGCCTGCGCAAATCCCGGTCGCACGGCGCTATAGGCGCCCTGAACAAAGGGATTGTCCTGCCAGCCTGTCGGGGCCGTGGCCGTGACCTCGTCCATGATGTCGGCACCAAAGGCAAGTTTGATACGTTCCGTCACAAAGGCGCGCAATCCGTCAGGCCCGTCCCGGCCTGCCTCGCGGGCGGTGCCGCCGCCGATATGCACGATGACCATCTTGTCCGACCAGTCCAGCAACTGAACATTGATCGGGGATGCCCCTGCGGGTTCGATCGAAAAGAACTGCGTTTCCACCAGACCCGGCAAAGGACGGCGCAATCCGATCGCCACCTTTTCATAGGATCCGCAGGGCACATGCTGGACGGTTTCCAGGACAGGCTGCACCTCGGGGCTGGAAAACCGGATTGCGCCGGAATTCAGGACGTTGGTGGACACGGTAACAATGGCGCTGCGCGCCTCGACCGGACCCTCGGGCGTTTCGACCCGTACCCCTCCGGGTTGTTCGGAAATGGCTGAAACCGGGACGCCCGTGCGGATCGGCAGGCCCTGCGCCATACGTTCGATCAGATCGCCATAGCCGCTCAGCACAGGCCAGTTGACCTCGGTATCGGCATAATCCCCATAGCCCGAGGCGGATTCCAGCTCGGGATCCTCGCTTGCCATCAGTTGCAGCAGATGGCGCACGCCGGGGCCATAGGCACCGGCATCAGGCAGCACCTCGGACACGGGAATGTCGCGATCCGCGCGCGCGGCCTCATAGACCGCGCCAAAGGCCTCTTCGATATGTTGATTGCTGGCCGTGACCCAGTCCTTGCCCGCCCAGCGATCATGCAGCCAATACATGAACCGCTTGCGCCGCGTCTGCCGGATATAGCGGGTCCCGACCTTGTCCGCCCAGGGCACCAGCGGGTTCACATCCGCGCAATGCAGCCAGTGACAGCCCTGATCCCAGGGCAACTCCATTGTCGCCTTGTCCGTAAAGGCCCGCCCCCCGATGCGATCTGCAGCTTCCAGGATGACAAAGGATTTGCCGGCCGCCTGCAGCGCCAGTCCCGCACCGACACCGGCCGCGCCAGCCCCGACAATCACCACATCCAGCATCGCATAGCCCCCGTTCCTTTGAGCGACACCCTAGCATCGCTGCGCGGAATGAAAACAGGCGGCAGAGCTGGTATCAGCGGCCTTTCCAGACAGGATCGCGTTTTTCAGCGAAAGCCCGGGCACCTTCCAGCTGATCATCACTGGAATAAAGCACATCCACGCTGCGCAATTGCCGCTTGGTGATCCGGTTCATCGCATCCTGGAACTTGGCGTCTTCGGCGTCGCGCACGATCTCCTTGATCGCGGCATAGACCAGGGGCGGCCCGCTTGCCAACAGCCGCGCCAGTTCCCAGGCGCGCTCCATCAGCCGGTCCGCCGGCAGGATTTCGTTCACCAGCCCCCAGCGATGGGCTTCGTCGGCGTCAAACCAGCGGCCCGTCAGCAACAGCTCCATCGCGATATGATAGGGGATGCGCTTGGGCAGTTTCACACTCGCCGCGTCCGCCACGGTGCCCGACCGGATCTCGGGCAGGGCAAAGCTCGCGTGATCGGCCGCAAGGATCATGTCCGCCGACAGGGCCAGCTCAAGCCCGCCGCCGCAGGCGATCCCGTTCACGGCAGCGATCACCGGCTTGTTGAGATCGCGCAGCTCCTGCAAGCCGCCAAAGCCGCCCACACCGTAATCGCCGTCGACCGCATCGCCATCGGCTGCCGCCTTGAGATCCCAGCCGGGGCAAAAGAACTTGTCGCCGCCCCCGGTAATGATCGCCACGCGCAGGTCGGGATCATCGCGAAACCCGGCAAAGACCTCGCCCATCCTGCGAGAGGTCACAAGATCAATCGCATTGGCCTTGGGTCGATCCAGCGTGACCTCAAGAATGGCACCCTCGCGCCGTGACTTTATCGGGTCGCTCATCTCACCCTCCCTGCACAAGACTCCATCAGATTCCCTTTCGTATCAATGCATCCGCAGCCACTGCACGTTCTGGCGTGGCGATCAGCGGGTTGATCTCAACTTCTTCCAACGTGTCGGCATGGTCCATCACATATTTCTGCACCGCCATGATCGCATCCAGAACAGCCTCGATATTGACGGCAGGTTTGCCCCGATACCCGGCGAGGATCGGAGCGATCCTCAGCCCATGCAGCACATCCCTGATCCGCGCCCGGCTGCTGGGCACCAGAAGCGAACCGGTGTCTCGGAGAATCTCGGTCAGCACACCGCCCGCGCCGATGGTCAGAACGAACCCATGCGCCGGATCACGGGTCACCCCGATCAGCAGTTCGACAACACCGCCGGTTATCATCTCTTCAATCAGAACCGAAGACGTGGGCATGGCACTGACCGCGTCTTTCAACGCCGCCTGCGAGATACCCAAACGCACCGCGCCCGCTTCGGATTTATGCGCCAGCCCCATGCCCTTGACCGCAAAGGGTGCGCTCAGATCGCTGGCGTCCCACGCACCGTCGCGCGTGACCTCCAGCGCCAGGGGCACAGGCACACCATATGCCGCAAGCGCCTGTTTGGCCTGGCGTTCATCCAGCAAGACCGCGTCCCCGGGCCCCAGGCTCGCCGGCAGCGGCATCTCGGGTTCCAGGTCGGGAACCTGCGCCGCGATCTCGGCTGCCACGATCATCTCGCGCAATCCGCAGATCGGCACCACGCCCCCGTCCAACAGCCGCATGGCCACGTCTTCCGGCAGCAGCTCGGGCAAACTGGCAACCACGGCAAAGGGACGGCCCGTCTTTGCCCGCACGGCCAATGCCGCCTGCGTTGCACATTCCCAATCCGAGGCATCCGTGCGCGGATAATCCACGATCGAGAAGGTCAAACCGATATGGTCCGCCGCCATCGGAGCCCAGGCCGCAGCCATCGCCACCGGATCCCGCCAGACATAGGTATGATAATCCAACGGGTTGGCCAGTGCCACCATCGGCCCCAAGGCTGCGCGCAGATCGCGTTTCTGATCCGGCGTCAGTGCAGGAAACTCCAGGTCGAACCCCGAGGCCATATCCGCCGCAAGGCTCGCCTCGCCGCCTGAACAGCTGATGCTACTGATCCGATTCGAGGCAAGCCGGCCGCAGACATGCAACAGCTTGAGCGTCTCAAGAAAGCTGGGCAGGTCCCCGACCTGTGCAATCCCCAGCCGCTCCAGCAAGGCTCCGGAGCCCGCCGCACTGCCCGCCAGAGACGCGGTATGTGACACCGTAGCCTGCTGCGCCTGTTCGGACAGGCCCACTTTCAGCGCGACCACCGGAACGCCGCGCGCCTGCGCCTTGCGCGCAAAGCGATCCCATGCGGCGATATCGCCAAAGCCTTCGATGTGCAGTCCGATCACGCTGACACGGTCATCATCCAGCAAAGTCGAGGCGATCTGGGCCTGCGATGTCTGCGCCTGATTTCCACAGGCCACCATATAGCCGATGGGCAGCGCGCGCGCCTGCTGTGTCAGGTTGATGGCAATGTTCGAGCTTTGCGTCAGGATCGCCACGCCCCGATCAACGCGCACCATTCCATGCTGGTCGGGCCAGATCGCCGCCCCATCAAGGGCGTTGACGAACCCGTAACAGTTGGGCCCGAGGATCGGCATATCTCCGGCGGCGGCCACCAGGCGCGCCTGCAGGTCCGCGCCGATGTCGTCCTCGGCCAGCGCTTCGGAAAACCCCGAGGCAAAGCAGGTCGCGCCACCCGCTCCAAGCGCCGCCAGTTCCGCGACGATATCGATGGTCGCATGACGGTTCACCGCAATGAAGGCCGCATCAATCGGCCCCTCGATCTCGGCCAGGCTGCGCACGGAACGCGCGCCCTCCAGAACCTTGCCGCCGGGATGAACCAAGGTGATTTCACCGGCAAACCCGACACGCTGCGCCGCCCCAAGAATGGATGCACCCCAGGCACCCCCCCCGACAATCGCCAGCGTCTTCGGTGCCAGCAAACGCCCCAACGAGCGCATCAGAACAGCCCCCAGCATGGATCAAGCATCAAACGACCTAGCATCTTCGGGTTTTCAAACATTCCAGTGGAGTTACCGGGCCGCCGCGCAACGGATCGCAACGCGACCGCCCGCTCAGGCCGTCATCATGCACCAAGCGCCCGCAGCAACTCGCGCGAGATGATGTGGCGCTGGATTTCGCTGGTACCGTCCCAGATCCGCTCGACCCGCGCATCGCGCCAGAACCTCTCAAGCGGATAGTCATCCATCAGCCCCATACCGCCATGGATCTGGATCGCCGCATCCGTCACGCGCGCCAGCATCTCGCTTGCATAAAGCTTGGCCGAAGCGATCTCGCGGTTGGCAGGAAGACCCTGATCCAGCCGATCCGCCGCAGCCAGCGTCAGCAGATCAGCGGCGTCTATCTCGGTGATCATGTCCGCGATCTGGAAGGACACCCCCTGGAACTTGCCGATCTTCTGGCCGAACTGTTCGCGCTCGGCGGCGTAGTTCAACGCATAATCAAAGACCCGGCGCGCGCGCCCCACGCTCATGGTGGCGACCGTGATCCGGGTGGCATAAAGCCAGGTGTTCATCACCTCGAAGCCACCATCGACCTCGCCCAGAACCTGCGCATCCGGCAGGCGGCAATCGTCAAACTCAAGGATCATGTTCTTGTAGCCACGATGCGAGACACTTTTGTATCCATACCGGATCGTGAACCCCGGATGCCCGCGATCCACCAGAAAACAGGTGATCCGCTTTTTCGGCCCCTTGGGCGTCTGGTCTTCGCCGGTCGCCACGAAGACGATCAGGAAATCCGCGTGATCCGCCCCCGAGATGAAATGTTTGGTGCCATTGACGACCCAATCTCCGCCATCGCGCACAGCGGCGCATTTCATGCCCCGCACGTCCGAACCGGCCCCGGGTTCCGTCATGGCCAGCGCATCCATACGCTCACCGCGCACCGCGGGCATGAGATAGCGGTCGATCTGTTCGCCCTCACAGGCCATCAGGATGTTCTGCGGGCGCCCGAAGAAATGGTTCAGCGCCATCGAACCCCGCCCCAGTTCGCGCTCGACCAGCGCGAATTCCAGATGGTTCAGCCCGGCTCCGCCAACGCTTTCGGGAAAGTTGCAGGCATAAAATCCCAATTCAAGCGTCTTGCGCTTGATCTCATCGGCGATCTCCTGGGGGACTTCGCCGGTGCGTTCGACCAGTTCTTCATGGGGATAGATCTCGTTTTCCACGAAGGACCGCACTGTGGCCGCGATCATTTCCTGTTCGTCATTCAATCCGTATTGCATCGCCTGCTCCTTACCGGCTGTCAGCCGGGGTATAGTTCCATTGTTCCATCGCCAGCAACGCCTCGCGTCCACCCAGTTCGATCACACGCCGGGCCTGATCGGCATGGGCGCGGATATTGACCGCCTCGGGGTCCAGCATCGCCAACAGGATCCGCATCCCCTCGGCCATGATATCCGGCCGTGCGCCGCTCAGATCGTCGGTCTCGCCCGGATCAGCCTGCATATGGAAAAGCTGCGCGGGATGGCCTTCGGCAAAATGGACCAACTTCCACACGCCCCATCGCAACATGGTCATACCCACCGGGCAGCCTCCGTCGTGATATTCGCTGATCACGGCGCGCCCGGGGTCGGGGTCGCGCAGATCGCGGCCCGAACCGCCACCCCCGGACACTCCCATCACCCCGCAGACCGTTGCCGCCAGATCGATAAGGCTGACAGGCGCGTCCCAGTCGCCCGGTGCGATGCCCGGCCCTGCCATCAAAAGCGGCACCCGCGCCGAGCTGTCATACATGGTGGATTTCACCCAAAACCCTTTCTCGCCCATCATGTCACCATGATCCGAAGTGAAAAGGATTGTGGTGTCCTCCTCCAGCCCGGCCGCGGCAAGCGCATCCAGAACCTTGCCCACCTGGGCATCCACGAAACTGCACAAGCCTCGATAGCCCGCATGGGCAATGCCGCGCGTTTTGGGTGTGAAGAACCTGTCGTGATCCCAGAACTCCCACATCTCGCGCAGGATCGGATGGTCAGGCACCGGCTGCGCCTCGGCCTCGAACTCTGCCGGGTCGTATCGCGCATAGTCGGCGGCGGGAGCGATCAGCGGGTAGTGCGGCGACAGGAAGGACACGAAGGCGCACCAGGGTTCCGTCTTGCGTGCCGGCTGCGACAGCCAAGCGCAGGCGGCCTCGGCCACACGCCGGTCAAAGGCGTGGTAGTCGGTATCGCCGGGCCCGATATCCTCGGCCAGTTCGCGGGTGGCCCCGTAGTCGCACAGCGGCTTGCGCAGCAACCCCCGCACCCACCCGACACCCCCAACGATGTGGATCGGTTCGATCTGTTCGGCGAACCCGGCATCGTCCTCGGTCGAGCGATAGTGCAGTTTCCCGATCGAGACACAGTCGTGCCCCGCATCCCGCACCGCATGGGCCCAGCCCCGCACCGACCCGTCATAGGGTTCGGCGGAGGACCAGTTGCCGATCTCGTTCAGATAGCGCCCCGTCGCGATCGCCGCCCGCGTCGGCACACAGATCGGCGACGGCGTATAGGCTTGCGAGAACCGCATCGACCGCGCCGCCAGACGGTCGATATTGGGCGTATGGATGCCGGGCGTGACATGGCCCAGCGCCCACCACGCCATCTCGTCCACCATCACCAAAAGGACATTGCTCATCCGAACATCTTCTTTTTTCTGTCCCGCGTCTCGGCCGTCGCCTCGGCGCTGCCATCATGGAAGGTGCCGAACCAGCGATCCCAGGGCATTTCCTGATTGCCATAATTGCATTCGTAATATCGGTGATGCAGCTGGTGATAGAACGTCCCCAATGCCACGCGCCGCTTGTCCTTGATCAACAGGTCCTCATAGCCGGTATGGGTCATCGCCGCACCGGGACCGTTATAGACCATCGCAAACACCAGGTGGATCGGATGCAGCGGCACGACAAAATGGATCAGCAGGGTCGAATGATACAAAAGCTGTTCCACCGGATGCATCGACATGCCCGACCACGGCCCGACATTGACGTTGCGGTGATGCAGGACGTGGACGTGGTTATAAAGCGCAGGCACATGCAAGAACCGATGCACCCAATAGAAATGAAACGCGGACCAGATCGGCAGCAGGATCATCGCCAGACAAAACCAGACCGGATTTTCGGCAAATGTGATCACCGGAGCCCAGCCATTCGCCAACGCCCACAGGATCAACACCTGATAGGCCGTCAGAAATCCGACCCCCGGGCCCAGCGTCCAGAACATGTTGTCATGCACCTGGTCCGAAAAGGTCCACAGCCGGTTGCCCTTGGCCGGGCCCCGTTTGTCGAATTTCAGCCGCAGCCCCTGGGCCTTGCGCATGTAAAAGAACCAATGCAGCCCCCCCGCCACGGCAAAAGTCACGCCGAATGTGACCAACCAAACCTGGGCAATCCAGCCAAAGGACAGGGATTGCGCGGCCTCCAAAGGCGGATAGACCAGAAGCCACAGTCCGATCGAGGCAATCACCATGATCACGCGTTCGGACAGCGTCAGCCAATTCTGCGCCAGCCAGCGCGCCAGAAACGCGGGCGATGGCGGCCATTGAAAGATCGATGCATTCTTCAACGGCAGATCAGGATGATAGTTCCATTCGGCCGAGCTGTGCTCGGGGCCGATCTCACGCGGCATAATCCGAGCCTTCAGCATCCAGAATCGCCTTCAGCTCATCCAGATGGCGCGCATCCTGTTCGGGATAGCCTTCAAGCTCGCGCGCGGTTTTTTCGGCCACGGCGTCGGACAACATCCGCAGCGGTTGCCCTGTCTGCAGCGCCCGGATGTAGGTTTCACAGGCACGTTCGAAATAATAAAGCCGGTTGAACGTATCGGCGACCGTATCTCCGATCACCATCACGCCGTGATTGCCCATCACCATGACCTTTTTCTTCGGGTCATCGAACAGCTTGGCGCACCGCTCGCCCTCTTCCTCGAACGCAAGGCCGCCATAGGCCTCGTCCACCACGATCCGGTTGTAGAACGTGGCCGAGTTCTGATCGATCGGCGGCAAACGGCTGTCCGCCAGACTTGCCAGCACGGTGGCAAAGATCGAATGCACATGCATCGCACAGCGCGCATGGGGGCAATGCCGGTGCAATCCGCCATGCAGGCCCCAGGCTGTCGGGTCAGGGGCATCGGGACCTTCCAGCGTGTCGGGGTCATTGGCATCAACGATCAGAAGATCGCTTGCCTTGATCCGGCTGAAATGCCTCTGGTTCGGGTTCATCAGGAACTTGGTGCCGTCCTCGTTGATGGACAGGCTGAAATGATTGGCCACGGCCTCATGCATGTTCAGCCGGGCAGTCCAGCGGAACGCAGCCGCAAGATCCACACGTTCCTGCCAGTGATCCATGTTGGGGCGCAATTCCGTGACAGGCATATCATTCTCCCGATTTTTGCCCGAAGGTGACTCTGTCGCCCCGACTTGACCAACGAAAAATTCATGCTCTAATCATAAGTGAAACTTATGGTTGGGTTATGTGATGAACAGGGAGCTTCCCCCGCTTGGCTGGTTGCGCACCTTCGAAGCCGCTGCGCGCCACCTGAGCTTTACGGGTGCTGCGCGCGATCTGAACATGACGCAAAGTGCTGTCAGCCAGCAGATCAAGGCGCTGGAAGGGCACCTGGGCCGCACCCTGTTTCATCGCCGCCCCCGCGCGCTGGAACTCACACAGGCAGGCCGGACCTATTTGCCCATAGTCAGAGACGCATTTTCCACCCTCAGGCAGGGCACCCGCACCGTCGTGGGCGAGACGGAACGCACGCTCAACATCCATGCCAATCTCACCTTCGCGGTCCGCTGGCTGGCCCCGCGCCTGCCCCGGTTTCGCGCCCTTCATCCCGATCTCAGACTGAACTTCATGGCCGAGATCTGGGAGCCGGACAGCGCGTCAGACAATATCGACATCGAAATCCGTTTCGCCCTGCGCAAACCCCAGGGCATCAAGGCCGAACTTCTGCGCCGTGACGCGGTCTATCCCGTCTGCGCACCGGGCCATGGGGTGACGTTGGATACGCTCTCGGCCCAGCCCTTGTATGACTGCGCCAATCTCACGTCCTCATGGCGCTACTGGGCGGAAAAACAGGATCTAACATGGGAGAATGTGACAGTGACCTATGCCTCGACCTATTCGTTCTGCCTCTCTGTGGTGATGGCGGGCGGGGGGTTGATGCTTGGCCATGACATGATCTGCTCGGGCCTGCTGAACGCGGGCCAACTGCATCGTCCCTTCGATCTGAGCGCCGAAATGGAAGAGGCCTATTACCTCATCCTGTCCCCCCAGGCCGATGAAATCCCCGGAGCCCTTGAGTTCGCCCAATGGCTGCGCGCCGAAATGGCTGCAGACACTCAATCCTTGGGGCGCGACGGTACCCAGACATAGCCGTTTTCGCACAGGATATAGGCCTCGCGCAGACCATGCGGTTTGTCTGTCGGCGCCTGCAACACCGTGCCCCCCGCCGCCTCGGCCCTTGCGGCGGCAACATCGGGATCGCTGTCATAGAGCCTGATCTCCAAACCTGCTCCGCGCGGTGGGTGTTCGGGCACAAGGCTCAACAGCGGGTTCGAGTGATAGGTGCCGTCGCTGTGCAACTGGAACACCTGATCCCCATAGGTCACGATGGCAAAATCCTGCGTCACCTGATGGGCCTGCAGGCCAAAAACAGTCTCTAAGAAGGCACATTGCGCCTTCACGTTCCGCACCAGCAGGTTCAGACCGATCCCCCGCAGGGACC
The DNA here is from genome assembly GCF_049276915.1 of Aestuariivita sp. Taxonomy (NCBI): domain Bacteria; kingdom Pseudomonadati; phylum Pseudomonadota; class Alphaproteobacteria; order Rhodobacterales; family Paracoccaceae; genus Aestuariivita; species Aestuariivita sp. The sequence goes on from NZ_JBASXK010000170.1 coordinate 62,001, forward strand.
GGCCAAAGCTGTCGGCATCTACAGAATCATACTCCATGTCCCTACCCTGTCGCGCGGATCGACCTGAGGCAACTGCAATGGGTCTTGCACCCAGGCGCAATCTCGGGACACTTCTGTCATGGTACACGCTCTGTTTCCTTCATGGCCCGATGTTGCGGCCAACCTCATCAACGTCGCCGCCGGGCGCAGCCCCGCGGATCTGGTCTTTCGCGGCGGCATCTGGGTGAACGTGCATTCCCGCGAATGCCTGCCCGATCATGATATTGTCGTTGCAAGCGGGCGTATTGCCTGCATCGTGCCCGATGCGCGCCATTGCATCGGGCCAGAAACACAGGTGGTCGAGGCGCAGGGGCTTTATATGGTCCCGGGCCTGTGCGACGGGCATATGCATATCGAATCCGGCATGCTGACCCCGGCGGAATTCGCCCGCGCCGTGATCCCGCATGGCACCACCACCATGTTCACCGACCCCCATGAGATCGCCAATGTGCTGGGTCTGCAAGGCGTGCGGATGATGCATGACGAGGCCTTGCTGCAACCGATCAACATCTTCACCCAAATGCCGTCCTGTGCCCCCTCTGCCCCCGGATTAGAGACGACAGGCTATGAAATCACCGCCGATGACGTCGCCGAGGCAATGACCTGGCCCGGGATCATCGGCCTGGGTGAAATGATGAACTTTCCCGGCGTTGCCCATGCCGATCCGCAAATGCTGGCCGAGATCGCCGCAACCCAGCGCGCCGGAAAAACAGTGGGCGGTCACTACGCTTCCCCTGATTTAGGGCCTGATTTCGCAGCCTATGTGGCCGGAGGTCCGGCCGACGATCACGAAGGCACCTGCGAAACCGACGCCATCGCCCGCGTGCGCCAGGGCATGCGCGCGATGATGCGGCTGGGCAGTGCCTGGTATGATGTGCAAAGGCAGATCACCGCGATCACCCAAAAGGGGCTTGATCCGCGCAGTTTCATCCTGTGCACCGACGACTGCCATTCCGGCACGCTGGTCAACGAAGGCCACATGAACCGCGTGGTGCGCCACGCCATCGCCTGCGGCTGCGATCCGCTGATCGCGTTGCAGATGGCCACCATCAACACCGCAACCCATTTCGGCCTGGAACGCGAGCTGGGCTCACTCACACCCGGACGGCGCGCGGATCTGATCCTGACCCCGGATCTGACAACCCTGCCGATCCAGCAGGTCTGGGCCCGGGGCAAGCTGGTGGCCCGGAACGGCCTCTGCCTTGCCGAGTGTCCCCACTACGACTGGCCCGACACCGCACGCCGCACCGTGCGCGTGAAACAGAGCCTGACACAGGCGGATTTCGCGATTGCCGCGCCCACCGGGGCCAATGCCGTGCGCGCCAATGTGATCGGTGTCGTGGAAAACCAGGCCCCCACCAAGGCGTTGCAACGCGATCTGATCGTGCAGGATGGGCTGGTCGAAAGCCAGGGCGACACCTGCCAGATCGCACTGGTCGAACGCCACCGCGCCACGGGCGGGGTGACCAACGCATTCGTCTCGGGCTTTGGCTATGAGGGGCGCATGGCCATGGCCTCGACCGTAGCACATGACAGCCACCACATGATTGTTGTCGGCACCGACCGCGAACAGATGGCGCTTGCCGCCAATCGGCTGGCCGAACTGGGCGGCGGCATCACCCTTTACCGGGACGGAACCGAACTGGCTCTTGTCGAGCTGCCCATCGCCGGCCTGATGTCCGACAGCCCGGCCCGGGACGTCGCCGCCAAGGCCGAACAGATGGTGCAGGCGATGATCGATTGCGGCTGCACGCTCAACAACGCCTATATGCAACACTCATTGCTGGCCCTCGTCGTCATCCCCGAGCTGCGCATCTCGGACAAGGGCCTGATCGACGTGCGCCGATTCAAGGAAATCCCCGTGTTCGAGCCGCTTTCATGACCAGTTTTCACACCCCGGACACCCCCGGCCCCGAAGAATTCGACACAGCCGAAGCCGCCGTCGCCCGCCTGCAAGAGCTCTACGCAACGGCCACCGAATTCCTCTGCAGCCGCTTTGTCGACGTGCTGCAAACCGGAGCACCACCCCACCGCATCCGCGCCTTTTATCCCGAGATCCGGCTGACCACCTCGTCCTTTGCGCAGATCGACACGCGCCTCAGCTTTGGCCATGTCGCCGAACCGGGCACCTATACGGCCACGATCACCCGGCCCGATCTGTTTCGCAATTACCTGCTGCAACAGATCGCCCTGCTGATCCGCAACCACGCCCGCCCGGTGACGATCGGCCCCTCGAACACGCCGATCCCGTTGCATTTCGCCGTGGCCAATGATGCCTCCATCAGTGTTCCACAGGAAGGTGCCACGGATTTCATCCTGCGCGATGTGTTCGATGTACCGGATCTGACCACCACCAACGACGATATCGTCAACGGCACATACAAACCCGCCGATGGCACCGGCCCACTGGCCCCGTTTACCGCCCAGCGCATCGATTACTCGCTCGCGCGACTCAGCCATTACACCGCGACCGACCCGAAACACTTCCAGAACCACGTCCTGTTCACCAACTACCAGTTCTATGTCGAGGAATTCGAAACCTATGCCCGCGCCCAACTTGCCAACCCCGACAGCGGCTATGACGCCTTTGTCAGCACCGGCAACGCGCGTATCACGGATCCCCAGGCAGCGATCGCCGCGCCGCTGAAACTGCCGCAGATGCCGTCCTATCACCTGACGCGTCCGGATGGGAACGGGATCACGCTGGTCAATATCGGCGTCGGCCCCTCCAACGCCAAGACCGCCACCGATCATATCGCCGTTCTGCGCCCGCATGCATGGCTGATGGTTGGCCACTGCGCCGGCCTGCGCAATTCGCAGGCCCTGGGCGATTTCGTTCTGGCCCATGCCTACCTGCGCGAAGATCACGTTCTGGACGACGACCTTCCGGTCTGGACACCCATCCCTGCGCTTGCCGAAATCCAGATCGCGCTGGAAGACGCCGTGGCCGATGTCACCCAACTCAAGGGCTATGACCTCAAACGGCTGATGCGCACCGGTACGGTCGCAACCATCGACAATCGCAACTGGGAACTGCGCGACCAATCCGGCCCGGTCCAGCGCCTCAACCAGTCCCGCGCAATCGCACTCGACATGGAAAGCGCGACAATCGCCGCGAATGGCTATCGCTTCCGCGTTCCCTACGGCACCTTGCTCTGCGTGTCCGACAAACCGCTGCATGGCGAACTCAAGCTTCCGGGCATGGCATCGGACTTCTACAAGACACAGGTCGCGCGCCATTTGATGATTGGAATCCGTGCCATGGAGGCCCTGCGCGGCATGCCGCTCGAGCGTCTTCACAGCCGAAAACTGCGGTCTTTTGACGAAACTGCCTTCCTTTGACGGCAGGAAAAGCGCAGCATTTGGCGTTTTTCCCTTGCAAAACACCACTATTCGTTGTGTTGATCCACCATATAACGTTATGATCACGTTACGAGGCCCCATATCCGGGCAGACGAAGGAGACCAGAAAATGGCAAAACCGATGACAAAAACCCAACTCGTCGCCGCACTGGCCGAAGAAATGGGCACAGACAAGAAAACTGCCGGCGCAGCGCTTGACGCGATGACCGGCATCATCACCAAGGAAGTGTCCGGCGGCGGTGCCGTGACCCTGCCCGGCGTCGGCAAGATCTATTGCCGCGAACGCCCCGAGCGCATGGTGCGCAACCCTGCCACCGGCGAGCAATTCAAAAAAGAAGCCGACAAGGTGGTCAAGATGACCATTGCCAAAGCGCTGAAAGACAGCGTGAACGGCTAAGCCTGACCACTCACGGTCCATCGAAAGGGTCGCCTGATACCTGGCGGCCCTTTTTTCTTGCCCGGCGTCTTTCTGGTCACAAATACCCCGGCACCCCATCAACCCATAGCCCTTGAACTTGTTGATGAATTCCTCAAGTGTCCGGAATGTCAGGCCAGGAGGGGTTCATGGACATACGCGCCATCGGCATGGGGCTTGCATTCGCCCTGATGTGGTCTTCGGCCTTTACCTCGGCCCGGATCATCGTGGCGGATGCCTCGCCCCTCTTTGCACTCGCATTGCGCTTTCTGATTTCGGGCCTGCTGGGCGTCGCCATTGCTGCAATCATGGGGCAATCCTGGCGGCTGACGCGCATGCAGTGGTACGCCACGATCCTCTTCGGCATCTGTCAGAACGCGCTCTATCTGGGGCTGAACTTTGTGGCGATGCAAACCGTCGAAGCGGGGCTTGCAGCGATCATCGCTTCGACCATGCCGCTTCTGGTGGCGCTGGCCAGCTGGCTGATCTTCAAGGAACGGCTGGGTGCCTTGGGAATTGCCGGTCTCTTCGCCGGCCTTGCCGGTGTCGCCCTGATCATGGGCGCGCGGATCAATGCCGGGGTCGATCTCTTTGGCGTCATGCTCTGTGGCATCGGTGTCACAGCGCTTGCATTCGCCACGCTGGCGTTGCGCGGGGCAACCACGGGCGGCAATTTCCTGATGGTGGTCGGCCTGCAGATGCTGGTCGGCAGCGCGATCCTTGCCGTCGCCGCCATCAGTTTCGAAACGCCCTATATCAATCCCAGCTGGCCGCTGTTCTGGGCCTTTGCCTATACCACGCTGGTCCCCGGCCTTGCCGCAACGCTGGTCTGGTTCCTGCTGGTCAACCGCATCGGGGCGATCCGGGCCGCCACGTTCCACTTTCTCAACCCGTTTTTCGGCGTCGCCATCGCCGCAGTGCTGCTGGGTGAGGCGTTGGGACCGCGCGACATTCTGGGGGTGACGATCATCACAGCCGGGATCCTTGCGGTGCAATTGGCGCGTCAGAACAACAAACCGGCATGAATGACAATTCGACTGGACCTCGGCGCGCACACATCTGATAAAAAGACGCAGCGAACGGAGATCTTTCATGCAACGCCGAGACTTTCTCACACTGGGCGCAACCGCGCTGATCCTGCCCACCGAGGCACAGGCCAGCTATGAGGCCACGACCTATATCTGGGGCATGGGCGCAGACCTGCGCGCCTCGGGTGAAACGGTGATCTTCAACTTCCGCTCCAGCTGGTCCCTGACCTGCCAGATCAAGGAAGACATGCTTGCCGAGCTGAAAGCCGAGAATCCGCAGTATCGCCGCCTGACATTCATCGACGTCGACTACGACACCTATGGCCCCTCGCAATGGGTGGAACAGATGAAGGTGCGGCGCCGCTCGACCCTTGTCGTCGTCAAGAACGGTGAGGAAGTCGCCCGGATCGAGAACGAGCCCTACAAAGAGCGGCTTCAAAGCCTTCTCGATGCCGCTCTCGCGGCCTGAGACGGCCATGTCGGGCGATCTGCCCAAACGCTATGTTTTTCTGCTTTTGCCCGGCTACTCCCTGATCGGCTTTTCCTGTGCGCTCGAAGCCCTGTCGCTGGCCAACCGTCATCCACCGCGTGACAACTATTACAGTTGGCGCATCCTGTCCGAAGACGGCCAACCGGTGCCGGCCTATAACGGGATCGCCGTTGCCGCGGACAGCGGCCTTACCGACCTTGAGCGTGACGAGACCCTGATCGTCTGCGCCGGCGAGAAAGTCGGGGCTGCAAGCACGAAACGCGTGCTCAACTGGCTCAGGCGCGAAACCAAGAAAGGCGGGGATTTTGGCGCATTGTCCAGCGGCAGCTATACGCTGGCGCTTGCCGGACTGATCCCGGGCAAACGCGTGACCACCCATTGGGAGTATCGCAACGCACTCAGGGAGCTCGCCCCGGATGTGATTGTCGAAGACAGTATCTTCACCGTGGATGGACGCGTCTTTACCACGGCCGGGGGTGCGGCCTCGATGGATCTGATGCTGTTTCGCCTGCATGCCGATTACGGGCCGGTTCTGGCAAACTGGGTCGCCGACCAGATGGTCTATACCGATCCGCGCGCACAAACCCATGCCCAGCGCCGGTCACAGGCCGGCACGGGGGTGCGGCACGGAAAACTGGCGCTGATCCTGCAGATCATGGAAAACAACATCGAAGACCCCCTGACCCCGGACGAAATCGCCGATCTTGTCAGCCTGTCCAACCGCCAGATCGAAAGGCTGTTCGGCACGCATCTGAACTGCTCGCCCAAGAAATACTATCTGCAGATGCGTCTGGACAAGGCGCGCGACCTGTTGCGCCAGACCGGCCTGTCCGTCACCGAGATCTGCGTGGCCTGCGGCTTTCGCAGCATTTCGCATTTTTCCAAATGCTATCGCCGCGCCTTTGGCATCTCGCCCAGCCGCGAGGGCGAACGGCGTCAGGTTGCCTGGACCGAGATAAAGGCCTCGGGGCGTGGCTGACCGATCGCTATAATTATCCATTAATTCCAGTCTATTGCAGTTGAAACCACGCGATTTCGTCACATTCCTTGCCAGATCTTGCACTGATTTCCGGATGATCTGTCTCCTGTACCGCCCATGTCAAAACAGGAGAATACGATGTTTCTGAAAGCCGCCACTGTCGCTCTTGCCCTTGCCACAACATCCACTGCCGCCAATGCCAGCATGGCCGAGTCATTTCTGAACCTGTTCGACAATCGAAATGACATCTCATCCGTATTCGGCCCGGCCACGGCCAAGAAAAACCCGATCGGCACCTATCGACCGCCAGCCTCGTTCCAGGGGCAATGGTTCACCGCGCCGAACGGCTGTTCCTATTCGCGCGCCCAGGCTCCGGGCTATCCGCCCAGCTGGCATCTGATCCTGAACCCGCATCACATTGCACAACCCACCGCACATCGCGGCTGCGCTGCAATGCTGTGATCGGGCACCTGTGATCGGCAAGACGGCAGTCCGTCGAACCGGGCTGCCGTCTTGTCACCCTGCCTCAGCCGACGACGTTGTAACCCCGGCCGCGCATGCAGTTCTTGATGATGGCTTCGCGATCGGCGTTTTTCTGCACCAGATCGGCTGTCAGCCCGGCAACCGCACCCACGCCCGCCGCGCGACCCAGATTGTCGCTGTTGTCATTGAAGATGACCGAACCCACACCTGCAGCGGCGGCACCGGTGCCGACCGACGCGGCGGTGCTGCCATCCAGCGTGGGCTGCGATGCGGCAAGTTGGCGGCACTGTGCCAGATCGGTGCTGTAATTCGGCCCGACGGGGCCATCGATCACAGGCTGATAATTCGCACCCGAGTTTGCACAGGCCGCAAGGGCAAAGACAACGGGCAGAAAGCCAAGTTTCAAAGGCCGGAACATGTTAAATCCTTTCTAACATCTCGGCGTGCGAAACAGCTTTCGACGGCGACGCACGCGTCAGTTCAGTAGTTTCTCGATCTCGCTGGTGATCGCGGCGGACTCGGGCTTGACGACAGAGCCCCAGGACTTCACCACCTCGCCATCTGCGTTCAGCAAGATCTTGTTAAAGTTCCACTTGGGCTCGAACCCCGTCGCGGACCGAACCGAGCGATAGAACGGATGCGCCTTCGCACCCTTAACATGGGTTATGTCGGTCATCGGTATGTCGAGGTTGAAGTTTATCTCGCAGAACTCTTTTACCTCCTCGGCAGAGGCAAGCTCCTGATTGAAATCATCAGAGGGCACAGCCAGCACGACCAGACCAGCCGCGCGATAGCGATCATACAGCGCCTGAAGCCCGTCATACTGATTGGTAAACCCGCATTGCGAGGCGGTGTTGACCACCAGCACCGGCTGGCCGCGCCATTCCTCGATACTCAGCGTGCCGCCATCAATCGACGGGAAGGTCCCGGTCAGCCCCTTTGCCAGACCTGCCTGAGCCATCAGCACCAGAAAAACCGTTGTCAGAATGCGCAACATCATCACCCTCCATGTGTTATAGATATGTACGCATGGCCCGCTCTTCCAGATCATCTCACCTGTGCGAGAGATCCCCAACTCAGCACTTCCCTTTCAGCCACAAAACGCCATCTTATCACCCAAGAGACAAGTCCGAGGTACGCCATGACGAAATACACCAAGAACCCCGACGTGATCGCAACTCTGTCGGCCGAAGAATTCTATGTCACGCAGCAAAGCGGGACAGAGCGCCCGGGCACCGGCAAGCTTCTGAAGAACAAGGAACCCGGCATCTATGTCGATATCGTCTCGGGTGAGCCTCTCTTTGCGTCGGCCGACAAATACGAATCCGGCTGTGGCTGGCCCAGCTTTACCAAGCCGATCGAACCCGCCAACGTGCAAGAGCTTTCGGACCATTCCCTTGGCATGATCCGCACCGAGGTCCGCTCTACCCATGGTGACAGTCACCTTGGCCATGTGTTTCCGGATGGCCCGCGTGACCGGGGCGGTCTGCGCTATTGCATCAACTCTGCCTCTCTGCGGTTTGTCCATCGCGACGACATGGACGCCGAAGGGTATGGCGACTACCTGAACCAAGTGGAGGATATCACATGAGCCTTGAACGCGCTGTACTGGCCGGTGGCTGTTTCTGGGGTATGGAGGAACTGATCCGTAAATTGCCCGGCGTCCACGCCACCCGGGTCGGATATACCGGCGGAGACGTGCCCAACGCGACCTATCGCAATCACGGCACCCATGCCGAAGGGATCGAGATCATGTTTGATCCCGAGGTGATAAGCTATCGCCGTCTGCTCGAGTTCTTCTTTCAGATCCACGACCCCACCACGCTGAACCGGCAGGGCAATGATCGCGGCCTCAGCTATCGCTCGGCAATCTACTATGTGGACGAGGCGCAGAAAGACTGCGCCATCGACACGATTGCCGATGTGAATGCCTCAGGCATCTGGCCCGGCAAAGTGGTGACCGAGCTTGAGCCGGTTGGTGACTTCTGGGAAGCCGAACCCGAACATCAGGATTATCTCCAGCGCATCCCGCATGGCTATACCTGCCACTTCATCCGCCCCGACTGGGTTCTGCCCAAACGCGACGCGGCCGAGTGAACCTCTGGCCCCTCTCTGTATGACAAGAGGGGGGCCAACAGTGTCTAATGCGGCGTAGTCAGCCCAAGGCGACCCTTGGACGCCCTGTCGCCTCGACCGTCAATTCTGCCTCGACGAAGACCACCCGTGCTTCGGTCTGCGCAGTCTTGATGTCGCGATAAACCCGCACTTCGATATCTTCCGCACCGGCAGCGCGCGCCTCTGTTGTGGTGGCATCGCGCAAAACAGTCTCTAACCGGGTCAAAGCGGCGGTCTGATCACCGAAATCCTCGGGCTGGTCCAGATGCACCCGAAACCGCCCTTCGGACGGGGCCGTTATGGTTCCGGACTTGCGCACCGTAACACGCCCCACGATGGCACCCACCGCATTGGCCACGCCGGCATGTTCCGGCAAGACCATCTCGCAGCCCAGCCGAGTTCCAACCGCTGGATAATAGGTCGGCGCTGATGCACCCAATCCCACGACCGGCACATTCAACGCCACATCCACCGCCAGCAGGCCCCGGTGGTTCTCAAGCCCTCGCCGGGTCAGGACGTGACGCGCAAGAACCTCGGGCGCGCCTTCAAAGTATGATGCTTCTTCGGCAAAAGCAGTCTCTAACAAGGCCAAAGCCGTCTGTTCCTGAAGTTGGGTGACAATGGTTCGCGCCAGATCTCCGGCGCTTTCGGACAGCCTGTCCCCGGTGCCGACCCGCTTGCGCGCCATCAGTTCTACCGCCATGCGCGCGGCCTCCTTGTCCCAGGCATCGACCAGCCCCAGAACGTGGCTGGCATCCGACGGCGTGACACCGGCCAGCTGCACCACACCGCGTCCGACCAGCTTGGTCAGCGCACCGTGATCCATGCGGGTGCGCAGAACCGCGTTCAGCGGCTGCACCCCATCGCCGATCCGCGCCACCAGCGCCTGTTCCCGCTCGGCCAGCCCGGCCTGAGACACGCCGGGCACCAGCCGCGCAAACCGCGCGTCCATTTCTCCAGGTGTAGCGCTGCGCAGCTGCACCTCCATGGCACCGCGCACCACGTCAGGGGCATCCATCGCCATAAGCGATACCGGCACCACCCGGCGCGGCCCCAGCCGAACGCCACCGGCCAGACCTTCGGTCTCGACATGGACCTGGCTGTCGCCGCCCAGACCCGTGGTGCGCATCGCAACCGCCTCGACCATGGTGCGAAACCCGCCGACGCGCGCGCCGTCCGGATCGATCGCGGGCCGCCCGTCGCGCAGCACGGCCACGTCGGTGGTCGTCCCGCCAATGTCCGAGACCAGACCATCCGTCACGCCCGTCAGCCAGCGCGCGCCCACGATAGAGGCCGCCGGACCGCTCAGAATCGTTTCGATCGGACGCATGCGCGCCTGTTGCGCGGACATCAGCGCCCCATCGCCACGCACGACCATCAGCCGCGCCTCGATCCCCGCCTCGGCCAGACTATCCCCTGCACGCGCGATCAGCCGGTCAATCATCCCGATCAGCCGCGCATTCAGCACCGCTGTCACCGCGCGTTTCGGCCCGTTCAACCGCGCAGAGAGCTGATGCGAGCAGGTCACGGGCGCACCGGTCTCCTGAGCGATAATCTCGGCCACCCGCAGCTCATGCCCCGGATTGCGCGTCCCGAACTGAGCCGCAACCGCCCAGCCGGAAACACCGTCCTTATGTGTCTCTAAAAAGGCCAAAAGCGCGGTTTCATCCAGTTTCTGCGCCTCGGATCCGCTGTGATCATGGCCCCCCGCCAGCACACAGACCGGATCGCCCTTCAATGCCTCGGCCACGCCATGCTTGACCAGATCCGCCTCGCGAAAGCCGATAAAGATCAGGCCCACACGCTCTCCCTGGCCTTCGACAAGGGCATTGGTCGCCAGCGTCGTGGACAAGGCCGCCATTCCGATCTCATGTCCGGCCACACCCGAAGCGGCAAGCACGGCGCGCACCGCCTCGCCAATCCCCACCGCCAGATCATGGCGCGTTGTCAGCGCCTTGGCGCTTGCCAGAACCTCGGTTTCATCCCGGATCAGAACGGCATCCGTATAGGTACCACCCGTATCAACGCCCAACAGCACGGCCATACCCTGCCCCCTTCTGCTCATTCATTGTCTGATCTAAAGCGCAATCGCGTCACGTCGCGTCTGTTTGCGTCAATCGCCGCACCGCCCAGCGCGCCGCATCCGCGACCGTTGCATCCGGATCATCACACAGCGCCTGCGCAACCGCTGACAAACCGACATCGCCGGAATTGCCGATCGCATACAGCACATTGCGCACAAAGCGATCCCGCCCGATCCGCTTGATGGGCGAGCCGGAAAACACTGCGCGAAAGGCACCGTCATCCAGACGCGTCAGATCGGCCAGGTTCGGAGCCTCCAGCTCGGCCCGCGCGCCATAGCGGATATCGCTTGCCTGAACGGCGAACTTGTTCCAGGGGCACACCGCAAGGCAATCGTCGCAGCCATAGATCCGGTTGCCCATCAAGACACGCAGATCCTCTTGCACCGGGCCGCGATGCTCGATCGTCAGGTAAGAAATGCACCTGCGCGCATCCAGCCGATAGGGTGCCGGAAACGCATCGGTCGGGCAGACATCCAGACAGGCGCGGCAGGACCCGCAATTGTCCACCTCCGGCGCATCCGGCTCCAACTCCAACGTGGTAAAAACAGAGCCTAAAAAGGCCCAATTGCCCCAATCCCGGCTGACCAGATTGGTATGTTTGCCCTGCCAGCCAAGCCCGGCGGCCTGTCCCAAAGCCTTTTCCGGAACCGGGGCCGTATCGACAAACACCTTCACCGCTCCGCCCGCCTCGTCAATCAGCCAGCGCGCCAAACGCTTGAGACGCTTCTTGACCAGATCATGATAATCGCGGTTCTGGGCATAGACGGAAATGACCCCGCGATCCCGCCAACCCAGGCGCTCCATCGGATCGCTCTCGGGGGTATAGCTTTCGGCAAGCATCAGGATCGACCGGGCCTCGGGCCACAGTGTCGCCGGATCGCCGCGCCATTCCACCCGGCGCTCCATCCAGTCCATCTGTCCGTGAAAGCCGCTTTCCAGGAAGGCACCCAGCCGCGCGGGCACCTCGGGCACAGCATCCGGCCGACAGATCCGCGCCGCGACAAACCCCTCCTCAAGGGCGCGTGCGATCAGACGATCCTTCAGACCGTTCATGGGTCTTTTGGGGTCAACCCACGCCCACGCACGCCCCGCAGAGCGCGATCAGAAATCAAGATCGGCATAATGCGCAGGCGGCGGAAATCCCGAGACCTGATCCGCCAGGATCGACCGGAATGCCGGGCGTGATTTGATCTTGGCATACCAGTCGCGCACAACCTGGCTCCGGTTCCAATCCACGTCCGAGATGTAATCCAGCGACGACAGATGCGCGGCTGCCGCGAAATCGGCCAGCGTCATGACATCCCCGGCCAGCCAGCGCCGGTGATCCAACAGCCAGGACATGTAATCAAGGTGATACTTGATCGCCTTGGCACCCGCCTTGACGTTCTTGCTGTCGGGATAACCTTCCTTGGTGACCTTCTTGTTCACCCGTTCGTACAACAGCTTCGAGGTCACCTCGCTGTGGAACTTGTCGTCAAACCACGTCACGATCCGGCGCACTTCGTATCGACCTTCGGCATCCTTGGGCATCAGGGGCGGCAAGGGGCGCGTCTCTTCGATGTATTCGCAAATCGCCGAGCTTTCGGCCAGCATCTTGCCGTCCAGCTTCAGAACCGGGACCTTTCCGGCCGGATTGCGGCGCAGGAAATCCGGATCCTTTTCCCAGTAACGCTCCTCGACAAGCTCGACCTCGACCTTCTTCTCGGCAAGGCTCAGGCGAACCTTGCGACAAAAGGGCGACAGAGGGACATGGAACAATCGGGCCATTTGGGTCATCGAACTGGGAACCTCCTGTCCTAAATTGCCCCGAGTAGCGGGAATGATCAATCCTCGAAACACGCAGCACGCCCATCTGCGCGGATGGTGGCTGCGCCGTCACGGATCGACTCGGCCCGCGTACGCAGCCATGCAGAGGGTTGCGAGGCCGACCGCGTCTTGGGTGACGGCAGCACCGCCGCCAGTCGCGCGGCCTGCACGTCGCTCAGGTTCTCGGGTCCGACTCCGAAGTAATGGCGCGCCGCGGCCTCTACCCCGAACACGCCCTCGTCGAACTCGGCCACGTTCAGATACACCTCGATCAGGCGCTGCTTGGACCAGATTGCCTCGACCGCCGGGGTGATCACCGCTTCTAGGGCCTTGCGGATCCAAGATCGGCCTTGCCAGAGAAAGACGTTCTTGACGACCTGCTGGCTGATCGTTGACCCGCCCCGCCCGGATCCATCCTCAAGGGCGGCACGGATCGCGGCCACGTCAAAACCCCAATGCATGCAGAAATTGGCATCCTCGGCGGCGACGACCGAACGTGCCATGACCGGAGCGATGGCCTCCAGCGGCACCCATTTCTGATCCACCTCGCCCAGCCTGCGGCCCTCGGACCACATGGTATGCGTGGTCGGCGGGTTGATCACGGCAAAGGTGATGATGACAAACAGCGTCCCGAGGATCGCGATCGTGGTGCCGCGCAGAAGAATGAACCCGATCCAACGAAACGGGCGAAACGGTCCACGCGGCAGCGCCCAGCGCGCAGATCTGGCCTTGCGCCGTTTCTGCGTCTTGCGTGTTCTGGATGTGGTTTTCGCCGCGCGTTTCGCCATGTCTCAGCTATAGGCGGCAGCGGTTCAAAGAAAAAGCCCTCAGCACAGCGCCAGCCCGGTCAAACCGGGTGACGCTGTGCATGGGGTCCAAGACTTACTCGGCCGGCACAGCCGCCTGTTCCACGCTCAACGGCGCGGGCAGATGCGCCAGCATTTCCTTTGGGCAGACCTGCAGGAAATTGGTCCGTTCCAGGTCCCAATGTTGCAGAATATCCGCTGCCTTCCGGCTGAGAGTCTCTTTGGCGTGGCGTTCCAGAAGGCCCTTCAGCTGATCTTCCCAATGATCCACGGTGACCGGGCAGGTCACCACGGTTTCCTTGTTCATCAGCATCTCGGCCTTGTTCTCGGGATCATACAGATAGGCCATGCCACCTGTCATACCGGCCCCAAAGTTCGCGCCGATATCGCCAAGGATCACGGCGACCCCGCCGGTCATGTATTCGCAGCCATTGGATCCACATCCTTCGACCACGACCTTGGCACCCGAGTTGCGCACCGCAAATCGTTCGCCGGCGCGGCCCGCAGCAAAGAGATACCCGTCGGTTGCACCGTAAAGAACGGTGTTGCCGATGATGGTGTTCTCATCCGCCTTGAGCGGGCTGGCCATCGGCGGACGCACGGTGATCATGCCACCCGACAGACCCTTGCCGACATAGTCATTGGCGTCGCCCGACACTTCCAGCTTGAGCCCCGGAGCGGCAAACGCACCCAGCGACTGCCCGGCAGAGCCTTGCAGCTTGACCGTCAGGTGATCGGGTTGCAGCGCGTTGCGCATCCCGAAGTTCTGCACGATGTGGCTGGAGGTGCGCGTGCCCACGGTGCGATGGGTGTTCTGCACCGCATAGGACAGCTGCATCTTTTCTCCGTCTTTCAGGAAACGCGCCGCATCCCGCACGATTTCCGCATCCAGCGTATCGGGCACCGGGTTGCGATCCCTGTTGCGGTCATAAACGATGTTATGAGCGCCATCGACGGTGATCAGCATCGGGTTGAGATCCAGATCGTCAAGATGCGCCGATCCCCGCGAGACCTGCGCCAGCAGATCCGCACGCCCGATCACGTCATCCAGGCTGCGCGCCCCGATGGATGCAAGGATCTCGCGCACTTCCGAGGCATAGAAGGTGATCAGGTTCACGACCTTGTCGGCATTGCCGGTGAACTTCTGACGCAGCGACTCGTCCTGGGTACACACGCCCACGGGGCAGGTGTTGGACTGGCACTGACGCACCATGATACAGCCCATCGCAATCAGAGCGGCGGTGCCGATGCCATATTCCTCGGCCCCCATCATCGCAGCCATGACGATATCGCGCCCGGTGCGCAGGCCGCCATCGGTGCGCAGCGTGATCCGGTCGCGCAGGTTGTTCATCGCCAGGACCTGATGCGCCTCGGTCAGACCCATCTCCCATGGCAGACCGGCATATTTGATCGACGTGGCCGGAGATGCGCCCGTGCCGCCATTGTGACCCGAGATCAGGATCACGTCGGCCTTGGCCTTGGCGACACCGGCCGCAATCGTGCCGACGCCGGAAGACGCCACCAGCTTGACCGTGACCTTGCAGCGCGGGTTGATCTGCTTGAGATCATAGATCAGCTGCGCCAGATCCTCGATCGAATAGATGTCGTGATGTGGCGGCGGTGAGATCAGCGTCACGCCTTTCGTGGAATGACGCAGACGCGCGATAAGGTCCGTGACCTTCATCCCGGGCAACTGGCCCCCCTCGCCGGGTTTGGCCCCTTGCGCGACCTTGATCTCAAGCTCTTCGCAATGGTTGAGGTATTCCGCCGTCACACCGAACCGGCCTGATGCGACCTGTTTGATCTTGGCCGACGGGTTGTCCCCATTGGGTTCCGGCACGAAATGCGCCGGATCTTCGCCGCCCTCGCCCGAATCCGACTTGGCTCCGATCCGGTTCATCGCCACGTTCAGCGTCTTGTGCGCCTCGGGGGACAGCGCCCCTAGGCTCATGCCCGGTGTCACGAACCGCTTGCGGATCGAGGTGATGCTTTCCACCTCTTCCAGGGGAACCGGTTTGCCCAGCGGCTTGATATCCAGCAGATCGCGCAGATGGATCGGCGGGTTCGAGCGCATCTTGGCCGAATACTGCTTCCAGATCTCATAGGAGGCGCGGTTGCAGGCTGTTTGCAGCAAATGCATCGACGTCGCTTCCCAGGCATGGGTCTCGCCGGATTTGCGCGCCTTGTAGAACCCGCCAATCGGCAGCACATCCAAACCCGAGGTCCAGCCCTTGGCGTGGATCGCCTCGGCCTTGCGCTGAATGCCCAGAACACCGATGCCCGATATCCGCGAGGTCATGCCGGGGAAAAACTCCGCGACCATTGCGCGGCTCAGACCCACAGCTTCAAAGTTCAGACCGCCGCGATAGGACGAGATCACCGAAATCCCCATCTTGGCCATGATCTTGAGCAGACCCTGATCAATCGCCTCGCGATACCGCGCCACGGCCTCGGTCAGCGTCCCGTCAAGCAGGCCGCGATCGATCCGGTCAGCCAGAGAATCCTCGGCCAAATAGGCGTTCACCACGGTCGCACCGCAACCGATCAACACCGCAAAATAATGCGGATCGATACATTCAGCCGAACGCACATTCAGCGAACAGAAGGTCCGCAGACCCTTGCGGATCAGATGGCTGTGCACCGCCGATGTGGCCAGGATCATCGGCATCGCCACGCGGTCGGGCCCGGAGTGATGATCGGTCAGCACGATATGTCCGGCACCCGAACGCACGGCATCCTCGGCCTCCGAGCGGATACGGGCCAGCCCGGCATTCAGTGCGCCGTCACCGGCTTCGAACGTACAGTCGATCTCGACCAGCGGAGAGACGAACGCGCGCACCAGTTCATCCCATTGCGCATTGCCCACGAACGGGCTTTCCAGAACGATGATCTCGGTTTGCGAGCTGTCTTCGTCCAGAACGTTCTTCAGGTTTCCGAACCGCGTTTTCAGGCTCATCACCCGATACTCGCGCAGACTGTCAATCGGCGGGTTCGTGACCTGGCTAAAGTTTTGCCGGAAGAAATGGCTCAAAGGCCGATACATCTGGGACAAGACAGCCGAAGGCGTATCGTCGCCCATCGAGGCCACCGCCTCCTTGGCATCCTCGGCCATGGGGGCAAGGATCTGCTCAAGCTCTTCGATTGTATAGCCGGCCGCGATCTGCCGCTTGCGCAGTTCAGCCCCGGTAAACACGGGCGTTTCGGTCACACCGGACAACGCCTCGTCCATGTCATTGATCTTGCCGACCCACTCGCTGAAAGGCTGCGCCGCCGCCAGTTTGTCCTTGATCTCGGTGTCGTGGAACAGCCCGCCGTTCACCATGTCAACGGCGATCATCTGCCCCGGGCCCAGCGCCCCTTTTTCGCGCACGACGGATTCGTCGATCGGAACCATGCCGGCCTCGGAACCCGCAATCAGCAGACCGTCACCCGTCACCACATAGCGCATCGGGCGCAACCCGTTGCGGTCAAGACCGGCACAGACCCAGCGCCCGTCGGTCATGGCCAGGGCGGCAGGGCCGTCCCAGGGTTCCATCACCGAGTTGCAATAGGAATACATATCGCGCCAGGCCTCCGGCAGTTCCACCGCCTGTTTCGACCAGCTTTCCGGCACCAGCATGGTTTTGGCCATCGGCGCATTGCGCCCGGCGCGCACCAGCACCTCGAACACCGCATCCAGGGCCGCGGAATCCGACGAGCCCTGCGGGATGATCGGTTTGATGTCTTCGGCCATATCGCCAAAGGTGCCGGATGCCATGCGGATCTCATGGCTTTTCATCCAGTTGGTGTTGCCCTTGAGCGTGTTGATCTCGCCGTTATGGGCCAGCATGCGGAACGGCTGGGCCAGCCACCATTGCGGGAAGGTGTTGGTGGAATAGCGCTGGTGATAGATCGCAAATGCGCTCTCGAACCGTTCATCCATCAGGTCGGGGTAAAACTCGCCCACCTGTTCGGCCAGCATCATGCCTTTGTAGATGATCGACCGGCACGAGAGCGATGCGATATACAGACCAGCCACGCCAGCGGCGGCCGCCGCCTTTTCGATGCGACGGCGAATGACATAAAGCTCGCGCTCGAATGTCTCTTCGTCCACGCCCTTGGCGTTGGAAATCAGGATCTGCTCGATTTCAGGGCGGGTCGCATTGGCCTTTTCACCCAGAACCGAGATGTTCACCGGCACATGGCGCCAGCCATAAATGTAATGCCCCATCCGCAGAACTTCGGTTTCCACGATGGTCCGGCATGTCTCTTGCGCGCCGAAATTCGTGCGCGGCAAAAAGACCTGACCCACAGCGATCAGCCGATCCTTTTTGGGAGAATGCCCGGTCCGTTCGATCTGGTCGTAAAAGAAGGACACCGGAATCTGCACATGGATGCCCGCGCCGTCGCCAGTCTTACCATCCGCATCAACAGCGCCCCGGTGCCAGATCGCCTTGAGCGCCTGCAGACCGTTTTCAACCACTTTCCGGCTCTTGCTGCCATCCAGAGAGACCGCAAGGCCCACACCACAGGAAGAATGCTCTTCCTCTTCGGCGTACATGCCGTTCTCGGCCATCCATTTGCGCTTGGCCTCTTCGGCAGCAACCCAGTTGGCATCATATGTGGTCATTGGATGTCTCCCTCGACATGGGTGTTATCGTCTTCGTATTCGGCCCGTGGCTTGCGGATGTGATTGCCGCGTCGCGCAGGCATCTGTGGGACAGAGAGCTACGGCCGGTCATGCGCGCTGATCCGGAAATAGGGTGCATAGGCTGACCTTTCCCCTGCGCGCCTGAACGCGCGCAGACACCGCGCGTATGCACAGGATGTGTACGGTTTGTGTACGCAGATCAGACCGGCGATTTCGCATCATTCAGCCGCAATCGCGCTGGTGACGCCCATGTCCGCCAGGATCGCTTCGGCGCAGTCGCGCCCATCGCGAATGGCCCAGACAACCAGCGATGCACCGCGCACGATATCACCGACGGCATAGACATTCGGCAGGGCCGTCTTGCCGGTGGTGAATTCCGCCTTGATCGTGCCCCAGCGCGTGACGCTCAGCGCAGGCTCACCAAACATTTCGGGCAGGTCTTCGGGCTCAAAGCCCAGCGCCTTGATCACCAGATCCGCGCCTTCGACATACTCCGATCCCTCGATCAGTTCGGGTGCCTGGCGGCCGGTGGCATCCGGTGCGCCCAGACGCATCTTCTGCACAATCACGCCAGTGACTTTGGCCCCGCCATCCGCGGCCTCGGCCAGCTCGGTCACAAAGCCGTTGGGCGCGCTCAGCCACTCGAAGACAACGCCTTCTTCCTCGGCATTCTGCACCTCGCGTTGAGAGCCGGGCATATTGGCGCGGTCCCGCCGATAGAGGCACTTGACGCTCTCGGCACCCTGGCGGATCGCGGTACGCACACAATCCATGGCGGTATCCCCGCCGCCAATGACCACAACGCGTTTGCCAGCCGCGTTCAGTCGGCCACTGTCAAAGTCGGGAACAACATCGCCAAAGCTCTTGCGGTTTGACGCCGTGAGGTAGTCGATCGCCTTTTCAACGCCCGCGGCTTCCGAGCCATGCAGGTCCAGATCGCGCGATTTATATACGCCTGTCGCGATGATCACCGCATCATGGTCACCACGAATCGTGGCGAAGATGCTGGCATCCACATGGCAATCCAGTTCGAACACGACGCCGCCCTGCTCCAGCTGATCCATGCGCCGCATGACGACGTCTTTTTCAAGCTTGAAGCCGGGGATTCCATAGGTCATCAGCCCACCACCACGGTCATAGCGGTCATACACCGTGACCTGCACTCCGGCCCTGCGCAGCAGTTCGGCCGCCGCCAGACCACCGGGACCAGCACCGATGATGCCAACGCTTTCGGTGCGCTCCTGCGCGGGGCGCACAGGCTGAACCCAGCCTTCTTCCCAAGCGGTATCCGTGATGTATTTCTCGACCGAGCCGATGGTCACCGTCCCGTGGCCCGATTGCTCGATCACGCAATTGCCTTCGCACAGGCGATCCTGCGGACAGATCCGGCCACAGATCTCGGGGAAGGTATTGGTGGCCTGAGACACTTCATAGGCCTCTTTCAGACGCCCTTCCGCGGTCAGACGCAGCCAATCCGGGATATTGTTGTGCAAGGGACAATGCGACTGGCAATAGGGCACACCGCACTGACTGCACCGCGCGGATTGCTCTTTCGCCTTGGCATCGGCGTATTCGGCGTAGATTTCATGAAAATCCTCCCGCCGAACATCAGCCTCACGCTTTTGGGGCATGTTGCGCTCGATCGTCACGAATTTCAGCATCGGTTGCTTGGCCACGGGTTGACTCCCCCTTGAAAGAATTCTCGCGCAAACACGCACCGCAGTCCCATAGAGGAACTCGGATCATAATAAAAGTCAGCTATGTTGACCTATATTCATTATTTCCACACGAAAGTCGAGGCGACGGTGCTGCGCTGCAGTAAATTTAGGTAACACACCGGACATAAATACTACCTTTCCTTTCGAAACCGGGCACTTATACCGGACGGACCACAAAGCAACCTCAGGCGATTCGACTTTCAGATGCCGTTGTTCCAGCTCATCCTCATCGCCATCATCCAGGGCGTGACCGAGTTCCTGCCCGTCTCGTCCTCCGGGCACCTCATCCTGCTGCCCGGTCTGACGGGTCTTGAGGATCAGGGTGCAGTCATTGATGTGGCCGTGCATCTGGGCACTTTGTTTGCCGTGATCCTGTTCTTCTGGGCGGATGTCCAAGTGGCGCTGGCGGGAACGCTGCGCCTGCTGCAAGGCAAGCTTGATACGCCGGGCGCGTTCCTTGCCCTGTGTCTGGCGATTGCGACAGTCCCGGTGGTGATTGTCGGGTTGATCCTGCATCTAACCGGTCTGAGCGATGCCATGCGGTCGATCACCGTGATTGGCTGGACCATGCTGATCTTTGGTCTCTTCCTTTACTGGGCCGACCAGACAGGCGCACAGGACCGCACCGCCGATCGCTGGTCCTTGCGTCACGCGGTAATCATGGGCCTCTGGCAAGCGGTCGCCCTTATCCCGGGAACCTCAAGATCGGGCATCACGATCAGCGCGGCCCGTCAGCTGGGTTATGCGCGAAGCGATGCTGCCAAGCTCGCCATGCTGATGTCAATCCCGACGATCCTGGCCTCGGGTGTGGTTCTGGGCATCGATGTTGCCAGCCGCGCAGATGCTGCCGCAGCACGGGACGGGGCCATTGCCGCCGGATTTGCCTTTGTGGCGGCCTTGCTGGCACTGGGCATCATGATGCGCCTTTTGCGCAGCGTCAGTTTTACGCCTTACGTGATCTATCGGGTGATCCTTGGGATCATCCTTCTGGCCATCGCCTATAGCTGATCAGGTCCGCAGGTTCTTTGCAGACTTCTTGATCTCGGCATACTGACCGGACGGGCGAAAACGCCAGAGATACTCGGGCAAGACAGCTTCCAGAGCAGTGGGATGAATTCCCAATGCCTCAAAACCCTTGGCACCGTCCGCCACGACATTGTCGCGCGCCAGATTGCGCACCTGATCCAGCGTCACCTGCGCCGGAATCAGGCCCAGAGACAGTTTGCTGACAATATCAGACACAAAGCCCATGACAGAGGCCGCCCAGAACGGAATGTTGACGATCGCCCGGCGACGGTGGATCACGACCAGCATCTCCTGCATCAACTCGCGGAAGGTGTTCACATCGGGTCCACCCAGCTCATAGATACCGCCCTCGGCCGCACCGGTAATCCCCATGACGGCCGCCTGTGCCACATCGTCGACATAGACCGGCTGAAACCGCGTTTCTGCACCCACAACAGGCAGTATGGGGCCCAGGCGAGACATTGCGGCAAACCGGTTGAAGAACTGATCTTCCGAGCCGAACACGATGGATGGGCGCAGGATCATGGCACCGGGCATGTATCTCAGCACACCCTCCTCGCCGGCAGCTTTGGTGCGTGAATAGACCGAATTCGATGCGGCATCCGCTCCGATGGCCGATATCTGCACCATCCGCGTGATTCCATGTTGGGCAGCAAGGCGCGCGATACGTTCGGGCGCTTCAGCCTGAACCGCGTCAAACGTGTTTCTGCCCGAAGGTGCAAGGATGCCGACGCAGTTGACCACCGCATCCGCGCCCTGCATCACCGAAGCCACCGAGGCATCGTCGCGAATATTGCAAAAGACCGGCTCAACCTGACCAACGACCCCATATGGTTTGACAAAGATTGCCTCATTGGGGCGTCGGACGGCCACACGCACACGCCAGCCTTCCTTGGCCATACGCCGCGCGATATACCGACCGACAAAGCCAGATCCACCGTAGATGGTCACCAGTCTAGACATGCCTCAGGCCCTCGCCGTCTTTTGGTTCGGTCATTGATCTATCTTTGGCGGACATGCGGAACAAGGCGCAAAAACGCCGCGATCAAACATCTGTTGCGCCGATTCGCGCTTTTTCGTAGCTTTGCAGAAACAAATCAAAAAATGAGCAGAACATTATGGCAGAACATGGCGATGTAACGCCGATTTCTCTACTTGTAGACGCGGCGCGCAAAGACAGTTTCGAGACCTATCGTGCGGAAATGGAGCAATCCATGCTCTTCACGTCCAAGCGACGCAACCGTGTATATGCCATTCAGCAAGCCATCGCCCGGGATCCCGGCGACGGACTCTATGTCGAGTTCGGCGTCGCCGCAGGCCATGGATGCCGCCTGTTCGGCAAGTTCCTTGCCCCCCATGGGCGTCACATGCACGGATTTGACAGCTTTGTAGGCCTTGAAGAAGACTGGACAGGCTATCACACAGGTTGAGCCGCCGGGGCGTTTTCACAACGCGGAGGACTGCCCACAGTGCCCGACAACGTCACCCTCGTGAAGGGCTGGTTGCAGGACACACTCGGTCCGTATCTGGAAGAAACCAAGGATGCGCCTTTCGCCTTCATCCATATGGATATGGATACCTACACGCCGACCCGCTATGCGCTGGAAGCCGTCAAGCCGCGCCTGCGCAAGGGGACTGTGATCCTGTTCGATGAACTCTTCGGGTATCCGGGTTGGCGTTACCATGAACACAAGGCACTGGAAGAAGTGCTGGACCGCTCGGAATACGACTTCCTCAGCTTCTCGAACGAGGCCGTCGCCATCGAAATCACGCGCACGCCCTCACCTGAACCGCACGCGGCCAACAAAGCCAAAAAATCCGTTTGACAGTGCGCGCTGCCAAGCTTAAACGCACGGATCACGACACCTGCCCAGGTGGCGGAATTGGTAGACGCGCTAGCTTCAGGTGCTAGTATTGGCAACGATGTGGAGGTTCGAGTCCTCTCCTGGGCACCAAATACTTCTCAAAGACCTTATTTATATAGCAGTTATGAGTGTCCTTCGAGAAGTTTCGTACCAAATTAACCCAAAGTTTCGTACCAAATTGGCGAGCATCAATGAAGTGCTTTCTACACTCTCGACCAAATGCCCAGCCCAACATGCTCAACTGTTTCTCATAAGCCCACTAGACCCTGCGTTTGCCCAGTGCACAGAACAACTAATGCCCATAATGTTGCTGTAGCTGTCGAAGCATCCTGTCGTTGTGAAATCTTGTCACCTAGCTAACAGGTTTTCACAAACGTGCATGCCCTCTCTTAGCCGTCTGCGTGGTGCTGTTGGG
>NZ_JBASXK010000171.1:0-7709 GCF_049276915.1 Aestuariivita sp.
CGGCAAAGGTGCTGACATGATCCATCCTCCCAAACAGGATGAATCACAGATCAGGCTTCAAGGGAATCCTTACGATTCAGGTTTTCGGCGGGACGCATTAGGGTCCTTTTGACAGGAATGACAGGACCGAGAACCAAGGGCTTGGAATGACGTGCTGTCATTCCCCGCGCCATTCCCTTGTGCGATGCGCAAGTCACCAAACATTGCGATCCTTCCTTTCGTTGCGTAAATGCATGGCTGGCGGGTCCTGCCCGGAACAGATCACGGCAAGGGTTTGGTGCATGTTTTTCAGACAACTGGCCTCCGTCTCGACCTGCGCTATCTGGCCGGGGATGATACGACGTTGCGCCATATCCCGATCAGGTCCGGTTGCATGAGCCTGTTTGTTCTCACACCCGAGACCGTCTGGAATCCCGGGGCCATGGATTTTCGCACGGCACCGCGCAAGATCATGGACCGGATCGCCATCTTGCCAAGGCGCGAGGCCGGGGCAAAGCTGGTGATGCGAGTGATCCTCGAAAACCAGTTGCTGCGCTATACCACGGCGCTGCTGCCCTTCGTGATCGCCATGCTCACCTGGCCGCATCTGGCTTTGCCGATCTCGCAGGCCCCCTTGCCGATGCTGATCGCCATCGCCTTTGTCGAATTGAAGGTGCTGCGCCTGTCCAAGGAAAAGCGTCAGTCGCTGATCAGCGCGGATCAGGCGGCTGCGCGTCTGGATACGCTGGCGTTTCGTGGTCGGGCGATCCTTGCCAAGATCGCCGCCCGCCACCCGGATATCTCGGGTGAGCTTTATCTGGTGCTGGATCAGTCCGAGCTTGCCAACGTCCCGCCCCTGACGTTGGTATCAGTGCAGACAAGCGAAGGAAAAACCCGCCTCATGGCCCTGGATGCACAAGAGCGCCAACTGATCCGCGACGGGCTGTTCGACGACAGCTTTACCGAGCGTGACCTGCATGCGGTCAACCTGCGTGAGGATCTTTTCCTGCGTTCGGTTGCGTTCAATACGCGCGCCGTGACCGCCCATGCTCGGCTTGCGGCCATTTTGGATGCGCCCGCGCCACAAGAGGTCCGGGCATGAGTGTGAATGCCCGCACAGTATCCGCCGGTGGCGCGCTAGATACCCTGCGCGCCGGCTGGATCGCGCAGAAGGCCGGAGCGCTGACCGCCTCGTGGATGCTGCATGGTCGCCCCGGTGTGGGCAAGACCGAACTGGTACGCAGCCTGTCCGAGGAGATCGGAGCGACACTGTTTGACATTCGCCTCACCACGATCGAGCCGCAGGATCTGCGCGGCCTGCCCTATTACGATCATGCCACACAGCGCACGGTCTGGTACCGCCCCGAGGACCTCCCGGATGATCCGGACACACCGGCGATCCTGTTTCTGGATGAACTCACTGCCGCCTCACCCTATCTGCAACCAACGGTTTATGGCCTGTTGCAAGAGCGCCGTGTCGGGCGCCATCTGCTGCCGGGCAATGTGTTCATCGTGGCAGCAGGCAATACGGTGGATGACGGTGCGGTGGCATATGAGATGGGATCGGCGCTGTCAGACAGGCTCATTCATCTGCATGTCAGCGCCAATGCAAAGGACTGGCTTGAGACCTATGCGGTGGACCGCGCCCTGCACCCCAATGTGACCGCGTTTTTGCGCGCTCGGCCGGACCTGTTGGACACAACCGAAGAGAGCCTGCGCCGCGGGGATATGATCGCCTGTACGCCACGCTCGTGGGAACGGGTCAGCGATATTGTCAACGCCATTTCGGATCGCCACCTGCGCGACACGATGATTGCAGGCACCATCGGCACCAGCCCGGCGGCTGAATTCGCGCGCGTGGCGGAAGAACTGAATGCGATGATCACGGTGGACGAGTTGATCGCCACACCGCGCGCCAACCGGATGCCGCTCTATCCCGACACGATGAACGGGCTTGTCGCACTGATCTATGGGCTGGTCGCCCATGCCGAGGCTGAGACCTTGCCCGATGTCATCGACGCCATGGCCGATATCCGAACGCTGAAATCCAACAGCGCGCTGCCGCTATCGGAGCTGACCAGCTTTGGCTTTGAGCTGCTTATCCGAAAAGCTTTGACCTCTGGTCTGGAAGAGGCCTTTCGCGGCTCAGCATCCTATGCTGCATATGTGCAGGAACGTCAGGCTCAAGGGGTGCGTTGATCGACGGGGCCGTCCATAGTCGCCGTGCCCAAGTGGCACTGTCGGAAATGCCCGGTATCGATCCGGCCATCGCGGCCCTTGCGCTGTGGTGCATCCATCGCGACGGAAGCGGGCCGACACGCACCAATGGCGATCAGATCACCTATGGGCCCACGTTCGAGGCCCTGCCCCTGTCCGAGCAGACCGGTGTTCTGGCGCATCACGTGCTGCATGTGGCGCTGCGCCACTCGGCCCGCGCGCTCGAGATGTCCGAGCGGCTGGGGCCCGCCTTCAACGCCACGCTCTATAACCTTGCAAGCGATGCCATCGTGAACGAGGTGCTCTTGCAGGGCGGCCATGCATTGCCCCGCCCCGCCGTGCGCGCCAGCGAGTTGCTGGCGGCTGTGACCGGCCCGGATCGTGCGGGCGAGGTTTTGGCTCAATGGGATACGGATCGGCTGTACCTTGCGTTGATCGGTGCGGCCTCCGGTGGCAGGGACGACGCGAGCGATGCAGCCACCGCCTATGCGCTGAAACAAGGTTTTGAGCCTGATCTGGACAGGGCCGACGCCGCGCAAAGCCCCCCCGAAGTCTGGTCGGCGCGCCTTGGTCAGGCCTTTGACGCAGGGCGCGCCGCTGGCACGGGCATCGGACCAGTCCTGCATCAGTTCGCCGATCTGCCTGATGGGCGTGTTCCGTGGGAAATCCATCTGCGTCGCCTGTTGGCGCGCGCGATCAGCGATGTTCCCAGACTCAGCCATAAACGCCCGGCCCACCGCTGGATCGCAATGGAGGCCGCGGCGCTGGCGGATGACGCGCCTGCTCCGGTGTTTCAGCCGGGGCGCGCGCGCGATGGGAAACGACCCCGGTTGGTCATCGGTCTGGATACCTCAAGTTCCATCACCGATACGCAACTTGCCCTGTTTGCCAGCGAAGCGCTTGCCCTCACCCGGCGCAGCGGAGCCGAGGCGCATCTGTTGGGCTTTGATACCAAGGTGCACACGCGCACGCGGCTGGACAACGCCGACAGCCTGCGTGACATCGCCTTTCATCGCGGCGGCGGAACCGCGTTTGACGCGGTGCTTTCTGAGGCGCGTCGGCTGGGGCCGTCCATCATTGTCATGCTCACGGATCTGGACGCGCCAACCGGCCCTGATCCGGCAATTCCCGTGATCTGGGCCGTGCCGAAAGCGCCTTGTGACAAACCGCCCTTTGGCATCGTGATCGAGATGGATCGCTAGACTGCACTCATCCCGACGTCCGGGCGAACCCGGCAATGGCGCGCGCGCTGTCCTCATTCGAGCGCTTCAATCTGCGAGCAGAGGCTTTGATACCGTCTCGCAACTGGGCGTCGCTGGTCAGGCGGGGATAATCCAGAGCTTCTTTCGACAACAAGATTCCACGCCCCCCGGTCGATCCGGTGAGCATGTGAATATGCATCTCGGACCAGTCCAGATGACCACCCGCCATCAGCACCTCGAGATCGGCGACAAAGTTGTGGCATTGCGGGTTTTCCACCAGCACAACGTATTTCTGTGCTTGTCGCACCAGGTTCGACAGGGCAACGAAATGGCTTACAGCGGTGTGAATATGCATGATCACGGCTTGGGTATAGACCATCTCGGGCTTTGGCCAGGCATGGGAAAAGGGCATCGTGATGTCCTGCAGACCCAGCTTGCCGTTCAGTTCGGGATGCCGGCGCAAGGCCAGCTCCAACTGCGTTGCCCCCCGGTCTCCTCCGGTAAAGTCGCTGGTCGGAAAAAGCTGTGCCGCCGTCGCAAGGTGATCTCCTCCGCCGCAGCCCACTTCATGGACCGAAGCCGGGCGCAACTGGCCGATGGTTTCAAGGATCAGCAACTGGTTGGGATGAATATCCGCATCCCGCGTGGATACCTGTCCGGTCTCGGGATCAAAGCTCAGCTGATCTCCGGTCGAGGATGCGCGGAACTGCGTTTCGATGTCGGTCTGTATGCGGCGATGGTAACTGTCTGCCGTGTAGTTTTCCCAATCGAAGTCATCGTCGTAAAATTTCCGGTTCTTGTAAAAGAGCCTTTTGAAAACGCTCATGCCTTCGTTCCTCCACGGTCCTTTTGTCAGGGTCTTTTGCCTGATGTCCGTGGCCTACCGCAGCACATGACCTCACGCAAGCCACCCAAAGGCCGATGACAGGAATGACAAGCCCGCGTACCCGGCTTAAAATGAGCTCATGAGTGATCCGGTTTCTTCCATTCGCAACCTTGGCCCCGCCTTTGAGGAGGCTTGCGCGCGCGCCGGCATTCATTCGGCGGATGAGCTGCGCGAACTGGGTGCGGACGAGGCATATGCGCGATTGCTGAAATCCGGCTCAAAGCCACATTTCATTGCATATTACGTGCTGGTGATGGGTCTGCAGGGCCGTCCCTGGAACGATTGCAAAGGCAAGGAAAAATCAGCTTTGCGCCTGCGCTTTGATGCCATCAAGGCCAGCGCGCATGACAAGGGCCGCTCGGAGTTCGAAGCGGCCCTTGATGCAATCGGCGTTATTGATCGCAAGGCTTAGCCCACGATCTCCATGCCAGCGAAGAAATACGCGATTTCCTGCGCCGCCGTGTCAGGCGCGTCCGAACCGTGGACCGAATTCTCGCCAACACTTTCGGCGAACTCGGCCCGGATGGTGCCGGGGGCCGCGTCTGCGGGGTTGGTGGCCCCCATGATCTCACGGTTCTTGGTGATGGCGCTTTCGCCTTCCAGAACCTGAACGACAACAGGTGCGGATGACATGAATTCACACAATTCGTCATAGAACGGACGCTCGGCATGCACTTCATAGAACTTGCCGGCTTGTGCCTTGGTCATGTGAATGCGCTTTTGCGCAACAATGCGCAGGCCTGCTTCTTCGAACTTGGCGTTGATTGCGCCTGTGAGGTTGCGGCGTGTTGCATCGGGTTTGATGATCGAAAACGTACGTTCCAGTGCCATGTGAATTCTCCTTCAAAAGAGGCCCATGCCGCATCTGCAGCACGTTCCGTGATACGCTGGCGCCCCGCTAGCATGGGTCTTGGCGCAAGAAAAGGGGGATGGAGCTCAAATTGCAGGAATTGACACGGCACGCAGCGCAGGTCACACCCCGGCCATGCTCAGGATAGATGACATCACCTACGCCATTGCCGGCCGCCGTTTGTTTGACGGTGCCAGCGCAGTGATACCCACCGGTCACAAGGTCGGACTGGTGGGGCGAAACGGCACCGGCAAAACGACATTGTTCCGCTTGATCCGGGGGGAACTGGCCCTGGAATCAGGCCAGATCCACATGCCGAAACAAGCCCGCATCGGAGGGGTCGCGCAGGAAGTGCCCTCAAACGAGGTCTCGTTGCTGAATACCGTGCTGGCGGCGGACACCGAGCGCGCCGAGCTTATGGCCGACACCACTCAGGATCCTACCCGCATCGCCGAGATCCAGGCCCGCCTGACGGATATCGATGCCTGGAGCGCCGAGGCGCGGGCGGCCTCAATTCTCAAAGGGCTTGGATTCGACGATCCCGACCATGCCCGCCCCTGTTCGGATTTCTCGGGCGGATGGCGCATGCGCGTGGCACTGGCCGCCGTGCTTTTTGCCCAACCTGATCTTTTGCTGCTGGACGAGCCGACGAACTATCTGGATCTGGAAGGCGCGTTGTGGCTCGAAGCCTATCTTGCGAAGTATCCTCATACCGTGATCATCATCAGCCATGACCGCGGCTTGCTGAACCGCGCGGTCGGCTCGATCCTGCATCTCGAAGACCGCAAGCTGACCTTCTATCAGGGTCCCTATGATCAGTTTGCCCGTGCCCGCGCCGAGAAACTTGCCCTGGCTGATGCCATGGCCAAAAAGCAGGAAACCCGCCGCGCCCATCTGCAATCCTATGTGGATCGCTTCCGCTACAAGGCGGACAAGGCCAAGCAGGCTCAATCCCGGATCAAGGCGCTGGCGCGCATGCAGCCGATAACCAGCCCGCAAGAAGCCGCGCTGCGCGCGTTCTCCTTCCCCGAGCCGGAAGAACTTTCGCCGCCGATCATCGCCGCCGAGGGCGTGGCGGTAGGCTATGGCGGCGCGCCGGTGCTGCAACGGCTGAACCTGCGCATTGATCAGGATGACCGCATCGCGCTGCTTGGCAAGAACGGAGAGGGTAAATCCACACTCTCCAAGCTTCTGTCGGGCCGGCTGGAGCGTGAGATGGGCAAGATGGTGGTCGCGTCCAAACTGCGCGTGGGCTATTTCGCGCAGCATCAGGTAGACGAACTGTTCATTGATGAAACCCCGCTTGACCACCTGAGACGTCTGCGCCCCGGTGAAACGCCCGCCAAACTGCGCTCGCGATTGTCAGGATTTGGCCTGAATGCCGATCAGGCAGATACGGTGGTGGGCCAGTTGTCGGGGGGCCAGAAAGCGCGCCTTTCGTTGCTGCTGGCCACCATTGACGTGCCGCATTTGCTGATACTGGATGAGCCGACCAACCACCTGGATATCGAAAGCCGCGAAGCGCTGGTCGAGGCCCTGACCGCCTATACAGGCGCGGTCATCCTTGTGAGCCATGACATGCATCTGCTGGAATTGGTCGCCGACCGGCTCTGGCTGGTCAAGGACGGCACTGCAACGCCCTATGAGGGCGATCTGGAAAGCTATCGTCAATTGCTTTTGTCGCGCGAAGGTTCGGGCAGTTCAAAACCTGCACCACCCAAACCAAAGCGTCCGGATCGCGATGCCATGCTTGCGCTGAAATCCGAAGTGCGCAAAGGCGAAGCGCGCATCGAAAAGCTGAACGAGATGCGCGACCGGCTGGCCAAGAAACTGGCCGACCCTGCGCTCTACGAAGACGGAGATGCAGGTGCCATTGCCACCTGGCAGCGCAAATACGCCGAAGTGATGGAAGGGCTTGATCGCGCCGAAGAGATCTGGATGAAAGCCTTGGAAAAACTGGAAGAGGCCGAGAGCCGCTAGGCGCGTGCCTCAGGCGTCATCATCGATCGGATAAGGCCCGTCTTCAAACAGATAGGCATAGACGGCCGTCAGGTAATCCAGCCACTCGTCCCCATCGTCGAATTCATCATCCGTCAGCTCTTCCCAGGCCTCCTGATCCATCCCGTCCTCGCCGATCGTTTCGGAAAGCTGATACTGAAACAACTTTGCCTGTTCTGCGTTGTGTTCTTCCTCGAAGAAGTCTTTGAGCGCTTCGACATCATAGGCCTGCGGGTTCAGATACGCGCTGGCAAAGTGGCTTAGAACTTGCATGGAATCATCTTCGACCATGGCTGTGCTCTCCGTCATAAAACATTAGGGTTTCGCGCCCTTGAAGGGCTTGGCTTTGGGTTTCGTTGGTTTGGGTTTAGCTTTGGGCACGGGTTGCGTCACTATCGGATTTGGATACAGCGTCACGAGCCGCAAGGTTCCGTCCGCCAACAGATCATAGATTGCCTTGCCAGTGCTGTCCGGTCTCTTCGTCCTCGTCGCCGTCATCCAGCACGTCACCCGTTTCCGACAAGAGCCGCACTTTCATCCCGATGCCGCGCGCGATCAGAAACTTCCGAAACAACTT
>NZ_JBASXK010000172.1:0-1581 GCF_049276915.1 Aestuariivita sp.
GAGGGGTTTAACCGCGCGAGCCCGGTGACAGGGCCGACCTTTGTGGATGCCACCATCGGCGGCAAGCGCCTGCGGCGCGGTGCGCGGCTGTGGTCTGTGGCAACCTCGACGTTCAAAGCCGAGACCTATCGCTTTCTGCGTCAGGATCGTCCGACGCCAGAGGAGATCACAGGTGGTGCCGCTTTTACGGCGGGGACGGTGCATCTGCCATCATGGGCGGACAGCGAATGGCTCAAGCAGCTGACGGCGGAACAGCTGGTCACGGTGAAAAACAAGCGGGGCTTTGCAAAGCTGGAATGGCAAAAGCTGCGCGAGCGCAACGAGGCGCTGGACTGCCGGGTCTACGCCCGCGCGGCCGCGTGGATTGCGGGTGCGGACCGCTGGTCTGACGCGCGTTGGCAGGAGTTGGAGCGGCAGTTGGCCTTGGACGTCTCCGGACCAGCCGGTGATGCGCCCGTGAAACGAACACCACGTCCATCAGCGCGGCGGCGGACGATGCGTTCAAACTACATGGGGTGATCAGGAACTCAGTGTGCGCTGGACGATCTTCGGATCCTTGTCGATCAGGGCTAGCAGGACCCGAGCGGGGCCTTCGGGGCTGCGCCGGTGCTGTTCCCAGTTCAAAAGGGTGGCTTTTTTAACGCCGATACTTTTGGCGAATTCTGCCTGTGACAGGCCGGTGCGCGCCCGAATGGATTTTACGTCGGCATCTGGAATGTCGATCGCATGCACGTCGACTGAGGTTTGCCCACGGGCATGTGCAATGGCCTCCTTGAGACCCTGTTCGATGCTCTTGAATGCGTCGCTCATTGCTGGCTCCTGTAGCTGTCGGCAAGCAGCTTGCCGAGGGTTTTGACGGCTTCAGTTTCTGCGTGGGTGAGATTGGCCTTCTCGCTTTTGGCAAAAACGGTGATTAGAAAAATTGGGATGAGATCGTCTTGTGCGTAAAAATGAATGACCCGGTAGCTGCCACTCTTGCCAGAACCCTCCCGTGCGTAGCGGAATTTACGAACCCCACCACCAATTGAGACCCCGGCTGTCGGATTGCGCGCCACGTAGTCAATCAGTGCCATGCGCTCGTCATTGCTCATGATTGCGCGGGCGCGGCGCTGGAACTCCGGAGTTTCTGCAACTGTTACGAGCGTCATACCTCCATATGTGCGCCATTGGCGTATATGTCAATGGCGCAATGGAGACCCAATGTCGACAACCTCAGACCTGCGCGGCCGCCGCGATGCTCTCTCAGCCCAACGTTCCTCTGGCGTGGCGCGGGTCAGCTACGACGGCAAGACCGTGGATTACCGCTCTGTGGCGGAGATCGACCGGGCCATTGAGGCGCTGGATCGCGAGATCGCCGCGGCCGAAGGGCGGCGCATTGTGCGCCATGTGCGTATCACCACATCCAAGGGGCTGTGATCCATGGGCCTGTTCGACAAGTTTCGCCGCCCAACCCAAGGCGGTCCCGCTGCTGTGACCGCGCGCCTTGAAGGTGCGATGTCCAAACGCCGGTTGCGCGGTTGGAACCCACCGCTGGAAAACATCAACGCGCTGGTCGCCTCTGGTGGCCCGAGGCTGCTGGCC
>NZ_JBASXK010000173.1:0-1593 GCF_049276915.1 Aestuariivita sp.
GGGCTCGTTGCCGATGCGCGCAAGCGTGCCGAGGCGGTCCGGGAGATCGACGCGTGGGCGGATGCTGGCGGCCCGGCGGCGTCCTGCCCCCGCTGTGGGGGTGACACGCGCACCCGGTGGGGTCGGACCAGAACAGGCGCACAGCGATGGCACTGCTCGGGGTGCGGGGCGACTTGGTCAGGCCGCAGCGGCACGCCGCTGGCCCGGGTTCACCGCCCCGACCTGGTGGTCGCGCTGGCGCGTGACATGATCGAGGCGCCGCAGCCGATGTCTTGCCGCCGCGGGGCCGAGGTGCTGGGTGCGTCGCGTCACAGCATCTGGCGCTGGCGGATGGCGATCATCGGCGCTCTGAAGCCGGAGCCTGA
Source organism: Aestuariivita sp. (assembly GCF_049276915.1). Classification (NCBI taxonomy): domain Bacteria; kingdom Pseudomonadati; phylum Pseudomonadota; class Alphaproteobacteria; order Rhodobacterales; family Paracoccaceae; genus Aestuariivita; species Aestuariivita sp. Next base: position 366 of record NZ_JBASXK010000173.1, read on the forward strand.
CGCCACCCTTACTGGCATCGTCGAAGCCGACGAAGCCCACCAACGCGAGAGCCGTAAAGGGTCGAGGGAGTGGGTCCGGCACCAGCGCGACCGCGCCAACCAGCCAGCACCGCCGCGCCTGAAGTGGCGAGCCTATCGGCGCAGGGGCGGTTTGGCGGTAGCACCTCCGGGGGGCTGGCGGGCCTGGGAGAAGAAGCTCCTCGCGGCAACCGATCGCGCTGGTCACCGAGCCTTCGAGGCCATTGCCGACGCGGGCCAGGCGGCGATCTCCGGTGCGCTGCTGCCGGTGATGGCGCCGGATGCGGTGCTCTGCACCGACGGCTTTGTCACCTACGAAAGGATCGCGAAGGACGAGCGTATCCCGCACTTCGCCCTCAATGCCGGGCGGCGGACGAAGCGCACCCCGCGGAGCCACCACATCAACACCGTGAATGCCCTGATCAGCCGGTTCCGTGCCTTCATGCAGCCCTTCTGTGGGCCAGCGTCAAAGAATCTTGCAGCCTACGGCCGATGGCATGCCGCTCGGAACAACGCGGACCGCTCCTACCTTCATGCGCTCTGGCTGCTGCTCGCTTCAGGCCATCGCGCCAACACGGTTTGCTGACACCGCCCGCCTAGCGGTGATGATGTATGCTCACTTTCCACTTTCGCTCTGCATCGTCGATGATCTACTGCACGAACGCGGCATAGACGCCAGCAATGAAACTGTTCGGTTCTGGTGGAATAGATTTGGCCCGATGTTTGCCGCTGAATTCCGCCGAAGACGTGTCCAGCAGATGCGGTCGTATTCGAACTGGCAGTAGCGCCTGGACGAGATGTTTGTGAAGATCAACGGCGACAGACACTATCTTTGGCGCGCCGTGGAACACGAGGGCTAAGGGGCTGAAAGTACTAGTTGGATTTCAGTCGCAATTGCAGCAATTGGGATTTGAAAGCACAGGTCGGCACGAATAATTTCAACGGTTTAGGTGGTGGAGAGCGTTGGATGCCAGACCCGTCCGCTCCGCCACTTGCCCTCGAGAAAGCGTTCTCCCGATCCGGCTGCGGCCGAATTTTCTCGTTGTTTTCGAGGGTTATGCGGGTGGGGCTGAGCACTGGCCCAGGCTCCTGGAGGCCCGGAAGCGGTCTCTCAGAGTCTGATTCAAAACTAATTGAGCGTTCTCCATTTCTTGCAAGATGCCGTGTCACGCGTCTGATGTGTGCGATGAGGATCCAAGCCTCTGCGCTC